>DAOOVU010000008.1:0-22171 GCA_035370505.1 Candidatus Dojkabacteria bacterium
CAGAGAGTGGAAATTTCATTAACAAATTGATAGAATCGACGCATTAAGTTTCAATAAATATCTTTATGGAGATGAAGAGAATTTATGTTAAAAAGACTCCCGAATTTGTAGGTAAAAAAGTCCGAGTGTGTGGGTGGGCATCAAAAGTTAGAGACCACGGCTCCTTGGTGTTTATTGATATTCGTGATTGGAGTGGAAAATTACAATTGGTTTTAGATTCTTCAAAAATTAAATTCACAGAAAAGATTGGACTTGAATATGTAATTGATGTCGTAGGAACAGTAAAGAAAAGAGAAGCATCTTTAGTGAATAAAAACATGGAGTTGGGAGACATAGAGATAGAAGTTGAAGAGATTAAAATTTTAAATGCTTCCAAAACACCTCCATTTCCTCTTGATTCAGATGGAGATGATATAGATGAAAGTATGAGATTAAAATATAGATACATAGATATTAGAAGGAAGAGGGTTAGGGATTTGATTGAGTTGCGTCATAAGATGGCTATGGCCACAAGACAGTGGTTTACAGATGCTGAATTTACTGAGGTGCAAACTCCTCTTTTAACAGTGAGTTCTCCTGAAGGGGCAAGGGACTATTTAGTACCAAGTAGGATCTATCCAGGAAAGTTTTATGCTCTTCCACAAGCTCCTCAACAGTATAAGCAGTTGTTGATGGTGGGTGGGGTAGATAGATATTTTCAGATAGCTCCATGTTTTAGAGATGAAGATCCTAGAGCGGATAGGCATTCGGGTGATTTCTATCAGGTTGATGTTGAAACTTCGTTTTTAACTCAGCAAGAATTTTTTGAAACGATGGAACCGTATTTTTCACATTTAACGGAAAAATTGACACCTAAAAAAGTTCAAAAGAAAGTATTTCCACAAATTCCATATAACGAAGCAATTGATAAATATGGAACAGATAAACCAGATCTAAGATTTGATATGTACTTAATTGATTTTACGGAGGAATTTAAAAAATCTGGTGCTGATATATTTAAGGATATTGCTTGTGTTAAGGGTATTTTAGTCAATAAAGAATTTAGTAAAAAGGAAATAGACAAGCTTACTGATGAAATGAAGTTGGAAGGGGCTAAAGGGATGGTTTGGCTTGCTTTAGAAGATGGTGTGTTGTCTGGAACTATGGCTAAACTTTTTTCTAAAGAAATACAAGAAGAGATAGTAAGAAAATGTAGAGAAGCAGGATACAAAAAAGGTAAGCAGTATATTTTTGCATTTGGAGATGAATATTCGAAGGCATGTAGATATGCTGGGATTTTAAGGAATAAGATGGGGGATTTATTGAATTTGAAAGATCCGAATATTCTTGCATTTGCATGGATAGTTGATTTCCCAATGTTTGAATGGGATGAAAAGAACAAAAAATGGGATTTTGGACATAATCCTTTTTCTATGCCAAAGGGTGGATTAGAAGCATTAAGGAATGAAAAACCTGAAAATATATTTGCTCAACAGTATGATGTGGCATGTAATGGGTATGAGCTTGCAAGTGGATCTGTTCGAAATTATCACCCTGAATCCTTTATAGAGGCATTTAAGATATGTGGGTATACAGAAGAGGAGACTAGGGCAAAGTTTGGTCATATGATTTCTGCATTTGAATATGGAGCTCCACCTCATTGTGGATTTGCAGTAGGTTTTGATAGGTTTATGATGATCCTTTCTGATGAAAAGAATATTAAGGAAATGTATGCATTTCCTAAGAGTAATGCTCAAGAATTAATGACTGGTGCTCCTAGAGAGGTTGATAAAGCAGACTTAGATATACTTGGGATTGAATTGAAAAAGCCTGTTAAAAAATAACTAAAAACTATTAAAAGAGACTTGTACTTTTTGTTTCTACTACTGGCTCTGGTAGTTCTATTTTGTTTTGTATGACGTCGTAATTGATTGCTGGATAATAAAATTCAAACTCACCTTTTGTATCATTAGTAAAGATAGCTTCTCCTGATATTAAGTACACTGGGACCATGTAATCCATTTCTGTGTAATTTTCGTAGTAAACAACAAAAATTTCTTTGTTTACTATAAATTTTTTAACACTCTTAGGTTGATATTCTGAAATATAGTCACCGTCCTTTTCATACAGATATACAAGACTTCCTTTCCCAGATTGAACCATTTCGAGTGCATACTGAGGAGATACAAGTTCATATGTCCCACAAGCTTCCACATCAACAGGCCAGTATGTGTAATCTATTTCGTATATATTTGGAAGAACATCCGTTGTATTTGTCTCTACTCCAACATAAACAGTTACATTTGAATCTTGCGTACGTGGAAGGGCAACAGGTGTGTCAAATGTATAAATTTGAACCCTTTGGTCGTTTATAAGCTGGGTAGTTTGAGTAGGCTGTATTGCAAGTCTCTTAGTTAATGTTTTTATCATATCGTTAGCTCCTACAATATTTGATGGTATTGTAACCAATGATTTTAGCCTAGTGAAATCAACTTTTATCAGATGGGCTTCAGAGGCAGAACCAGCTCTAGTAAAAGAGCCATCTGCTCCTATTCTTATATATGTTGTCCTTACAGCTCCTGAGCTATAGTCTGATGTATATCTTCCCAACGATCTGAGAGCACTTGCAGCTAATGTCCTAGCCTCTTGTTCTGTCGGAACAAAGCTGTCCATAGTTGCTTTCCTCATTGCTTCTGTTGATGTTTTCAATGTGAAATTTAGGTTCTTTGCTTGCACCTCTAAAGTCCTTCCAGTTGTACTGTCATTCCATATGTAACTCTTAGTGCCATTTTTTACAATTTTATCAGGATCAAACCCCATTTTATTTGCTAATGCTTTCGCATCTCCTATAGAGTTGATTGATTGTGTTGGGTTATTGAATCTATATACATTTACAACCCTCTGAAATGAATCTATCTTCCCAGTATCTGTACTTATTTCAAAAACCATTTCTGAGCCTGATGCTAGAGGTAAACTTGGAATCTCAATTTTAGCTTTTTCTAGAAATTCTTCTTTATTCTCTGTACATGCAAAATTCGCAGTAAGGTATTTTGGTGGAAGTTGATTCCTAGGACGGAGAGTTACCACGAGGACAATTATGATAAATACTATGCCTCCAGCAATAGCAATAACACCAAATCTTTTTGTCCAAAACGCTGCTTCTGTTAATGTCATGGTATAATCTTAGCAAGACTTTAAACGACTATCAATTATATTATACAATTCAAAGAATGAGAACAGAGGAGGAAAATAGAAAATTGTCAGACATGTTGTTTAGTGATACAGAAATGTCTCCCGAGGACATTTTCAATCTTTATCCAAAGAGGAATCTAAAGGAAGGGGCTATGGTTCTTAGATTTGCACCTAGTCCTACTGGTTTTTTGCATATAGGGGGAGTACTCAGTGGGTTGATATCTTCTTGGATGAGTAAGCAAAGCAAAGGTATTTCAATTTTGAGGATTGAGGATACAGATAAAACGAGGGAGATTGAGAATGGAGTGAGAATAATAGTTGAAGGATTGGGTGAATTTGGGATTCATTTTGATGAAGGAGTATCAAGTGATGGTGCTGATATAGGAATGTACGGACCGTATATGCAGAGTAAAAGGCTGAATATTTACAGGGTATTTGCGAAAGAAATGGTGAAGAGAGGCTTTGCTTATCCATGCTTTTTGACTAAAGAAGATTTGGAAAAGATCAGGCTTAAACAGGTTGAACTTGGTGTAAGAACAGGATGTTATGGTGATTGGGCTAAATGGAAAAATGCTGATTTTGATGAAGTAAAAGAAAGATTGGAAAATGGAGACAAGTATGTAATAAGACTTGCTTCTAGTGGAAGGTTTGAGAATACATTTGAATTTGTTGACTTAATAAAGGGAAAGAGTACTCTTCATGAAAATGATATGGATGCTGTTCTTCTGAAGTCAGATGGGTATCCTACATATCATTTTGCTCATCCAATAGATGATACTTTAATGGGAATAACCCATGTTATTAGAGGAGATGAGTGGTTTTCATCTGTTCCTTTGCATGTGGAGCTTTTTGAAAAACTTGGTTTTACACAAATTCCGTATGCACATATTCCAACTTTGATGAAGATTGATAACGGAGGAAAAAGAAAATTAAGTAAAAGGAAAGATCCAGAAGCAGATGTGGAATATTATGTTAGTCATGGATATCCTCCAGAAGGGATAACAGAATACTTGTTGAACTTGGCTAATTCAAATTTCTATGATTGGAGAAAGCAAAATCCTAAGGCAGATCTAGATGAATTTAAGATATCTTTTGAAAAGTTTAACAAAGCAGGAGCTTTATTTGATATTGATAAATTGAATGATGTCTGTAAGGAATATATAGCTAGTTTGTCAGGAGAAGATCTTTACGAAAGGGTTCTTAATTGGTCAAAGAAATATAATTCACAGATGTATGAATTGTTGTTGAATAATAAAGAATACAATATAAAAGTATTAAATATAGAAAGAACTGGAAAAAAGATAAGAAAAGATTTTGTTAAGTATGAAGATGTGTATGAGCAAATTAAGATGTTTAATGAAGAAATTGAGGAATACGAAGATATAACTGATAGGATTGAGAAAGAGGAGCAGGTAAGAATTTTAAGAGAATATCTTGGTAATTATAAACAAGATGAGAATGCTGAGGTATGGTTTGAAAATCTAAAAGCCATAAGTAAAAAGCTAGGCTATTGCGCCGATAGGAATGAATTTGAGAATAATGCTGGAAAATACAAAGGTATGGTGAGTGATGTTGCAATGGTTGTCAGAGTTGCTGTTACAGGAAAGACTAAGAGTCCTGATTTATACCAAGTAATGAATGTTTTAGGAGAAAGTGAAGTTAAAAGTAGAATAGAAAGATATATTAGTAAAATGATATAATGTCTGCCGATACTGCTGGATCGTCTAATGGTAGGACGACGGTCTCTGGAACCGTTAATCCTAGTTCGAATCTAGGTCCAGCAAGTCTTGTTCTACTTCTTTTATTCCCTTCATCCAAAACTCTTTATCAGTTATATCTATTCCCATATTAGCAAATATTTCCTTTGGGGATTTTGTACTTCCTGAGCTTAGAAATTGTTTTAATATTTCTACATTTTTCCCATCTTCTTTTATCATGTTGTTTAAGGCTTTTGATATGAGAAGACCACATGCATATGAATATACATAAAAGAATTTCCTAAAGTGTCCTACATAAATCCAACCATATCTCATCGAGTCATCTATATCTACAGAATCACCCATATATGATCTCATATGTTTAGCAAAAAGGTCGGAGATATACTCTTTATCAAGATATCCTTTATTTCTAAATTGAGAATGTAGTTCTTTTTCAAAATTTAGAAAAGCTGTCTGACGAAATATTGAGGAAACATCATTCATGATTTTTTGGTCAAGGATTGCAACCCTATTTTTTTCATCAGTATTCTCTAATATCTGTTCAAGTACAAAGTTCTCAAAGAATGTACTTGCAACCTCTGCTAGTGATGTAGGATATCCATTGTTAAGCTCACTCTGTATTGAAGAAAGTTTAGAGTGAATGCCGTGTCCGCTCTCATGAGCAATTGTTAAAACATCATTAAGTTTGTTTTTATGGTTTAACAGAATATATATTGGATAGTCTTTCCCAACACTGATACAAAATGCTCCACCAGTCTTTCCACTTTTCGGCATAACATCGTATTGTGAATTTTTTTCAAATGAATCTACTATTTCATAAAATACTGGGTCCAGCTTTTCAAAAGAGTTTTTAACTAAGTTCAAAGATTCTTCATATGGATATTCAAGATTGATCGCACTTAACGGTACATTTCTTTCATAGTACTTTATTGTTTTTTGTCCTAGTTGTTTTGCTTTGTATGAGTAATATCTTTGTGAGATGTCAAAGTGCTTTGTAACAACAGATGCCAAGGTATCAACTACATCTGCATCTATATCGTCAGCAATGTATCTACTTAAATCTGGTCTCGGTATTTTTCTGTATTCATCAGAGATTTTTTTGTATTCAAGTATCGAATTAATTTCAAATTCTGCAATTTCAAGGTATTTTTTATTCACTTTATTAAATTGTACAGAGGCATAATCACGAACTTCTTTATTGGTAGAACTAAGATATTTTCCTGCCTCATTGTAAGATATTGTTTTTATAGTAAGATCCTCATCTTTTACAGATAGTTTCTGTTTATCTAAAAGTTCTGATATCATATCTGCCCAGTTGGAGTATGATGTTTTTGATGTAATATTAAAAACTTTTTCTTCTTTATCTGATAAAAGGTATTTTGATGCTTGGAATAATTCTTCTAAGTAGTGCTTATAGTTTTTAAGAAGGGGGGATTCTAAGAACTGATTTTGCCGTGATTGAGGAATTTTTGAAATGTTCAATTCAAAAAATTGAATTTCATTTTCAAGTTTAGTAGATATTTCAGAGATATGGTTAAGTTTAGCCTTTACTTCTACATTTGTTTGATCCAGCGAGTTAAGAAGATACAAATAGTATGATGGCTTAGTGCATTGTCCATATTTTTGTTGTAGTTGTTCATACTCTGTTAGAGCTTGAAGTAGTACTTTTGGATCTTTTAGGTAGCTTTTATTTTTTTTCCACTTTGAAACAAACTCTTTGTTTTTATTTATGGAGGTATTTATGTCTTCTTGAATTTTAGGATCAGAAATGCCTTTGTAAAGTTTAGTTAGATCCCATTGAGTGTTCATGCAGTAGTCTATTACATATTATTTTCTTGATTTTGATTATATCTTTTTTTGATGCAGTTTGTAATTTATACATTGAAAATGTTTGTGGTATAATCGAGGAACACTTTGATCCAGCATCACTGGTTAGTGGCGGAAAGAAAGCTTTTAAGCGAGTAGAATCCGACGGAAGGTCTCCGAGATCATAGACTAGGCCGTATTGCTATGCGGCTGTAGAGGAGGTTTTAGTAATAGAACCTCAAAAAAGGGTGGTAACGCGGTATATATTCGCCCCTTGGTGTACATTGATATTGATTTGTCAGTGTTCATCAGGGGGTTTTTTGTTTAATTTAATATATATGTCAAAATATGAATAAAGCAGAAAAATTGAAGCAGATAGAGCCGAATGTAGATATAGTAAAAATGGAAGAGGATATAGCAAAGTTCTGGGAGGAGAATGATATTTTGAAGAAATATCTTGACAGAAATAAAGGGTCAGAAAAGCACTTTTCATTTATTGATGGACCGATAACTGCAAATAATCCGATGGGTGTTCATCATGCATGGGGGAGGACATATAAAGATATTGTCCAGAGGTACAAAAATATGACTGGGTATGAGGAGAGGTTTCAGAATGGTTTTGATTGTCAAGGTTTATGGGTAGAAGTGGGTGTTGAAAAGGAGCTTGGGTTTAATAGCAAAAAGGATATTTTAGAATATGGTTTGGACAATTTTACAAAGAAATGTGTTGAAAGAGTTAAAAAATTTTCTGCAATTCAGACAGAGCAGTCAAAGAGGCTTGGTATGTTTATGGATTGGGATAACAGTTATTACACAATGTCAAAGGAAAATAATCTTTACATTTGGCATTTTCTAAAAGTATGTCAAGAGAAAGGGTTGTTGTACAAGAGTAAATCTGCAACGACATGGTGTCCGAGATGTGAGACTGGATTATCTCAACATGAACAAGCAGATAGTTACAAGGTAGTTAAAGATACTGCTCTTTACGTATTTTTTAAGTTAAAGGGAAATGATAATGAATATGTTTTAGCTTGGACTACTACTCCGTGGACTTTAAGTGCTAATGTTCTTCTTGCTGTTAATCCTGAGCTTGAATATGTGAAAGCAGATATTGATGGGAAGATTGTGTATCTTGGTTTAGATGCTGCTAAAAGGTTGAATATTTTGAAGTATGACAAGATTGATGTAAAGAAAGAGTTGGTAGGTAGAGAGTATGAATCTTTGTTTGATATTCCTGCACAGAAGGGAATTAAACATTACATAGTTGAATGGGATTTAGTTGAGTCTGACAGTGGATCAGAAGTTGTACATATTGCTCCTGGATGTGGAGAGGAAGATTTTGAACTTGGACTAAAACTTAATGCAGACATGATATCGCCACTTGATACTGCGGGGAGATTTATGACAGGTTTTGGTGATTTAGATGGCCTTTATGCCCATGATGTGGCAAATATTGTGATAGATGATCTTAAGGACAAAGGGCTTCTTTACAAGACTGAGGAGTATGAACACACATATCCTCACTGTTGGAGGTGTCAAACAAAGTGTTTATTTAGACTGGAGGATAATTGGTTTATAGATGTGCAGAGTATTAAGGAGGACTTGAAGAAAGCTTCTATGGATGTTAAATGGAATCCCCCTTTTGTTGGGAAGAGGATGCTAAGTTGGCTAGATACAATGGAGAATTGGATGATCAGCAGAAAAAGGTTCTATGGTTTAGCACTTCCATTTTATGAATGTCCAAAATGTGGGAATTTCCATGTTGTAGGTAGCTTGGATGAATTAAAGGAATTGGCTGTTAACCCCACAGAAGTAGATAATTTGGAGAGTATACATAGGCCATGGATAGATAAAATTGAAATAAAATGCCCAAAATGTGGGGCTCATGTAAAAAGAATTACTGATGTGGGAGACTGTTGGCTTGATGCAGGAGTTGTTCCATTTTCAACATTGAAGTACTTAGAGGATAGAAAATATTGGGAAAAATGGTATCCTGCAGATTTCATAACTGAGATGATAGAACAGGTTAGGCTTTGGTTTTATTCGATGTTAGTGTTTGGAGTAATACTGGAGAATAAGACTCCATACAAGGAAGTTTTAGGATCTGCTGAACTTCGTGATGAAAATAATGAGAAAATGAGTAAGACGAAGCCTAATTATATAAAATTTGATGATGCTGCTAATAAAGTTGGGGCTGATTTAATAAGGTGGAATTATGCTGGTGCTTCTGTTGGAGCAAATATGCGTTTTGGATGGACAATAATAGAAGATGTAAGAAGGAGGTTTTATCTTCCATTGTGGAATTCGTATAACTATTTTGTAACTTATGCAAAACTTCATAATTTTGATCTAGATGGTTATGATATCAAAAGTGTAAGTAATCCGATGGATTTGTGGATTATTGAGAGGACTAAAGAGTTGATAATATCTGTTAGAAAATCGCTTGATGTCTATAATATGGCTGGAGCATCTAGAGATATAGAGCAATATGTTAAGGATTTATCACAGTGGTATATAAGGAGGAGTAGGAATAGATTTAAGAGTGGAGATGTTTATGCATTGGGTACATTGCATTATTGTCTTCTTCTTCTTTCAGAGTTATTAGCTCCATTTATACCTTTTGTTTCTGAAGAAATGTATCAAAACCTTTCTGTAAATATTGGATTAAAAGATTCAAAGGAATCTGTACATCTTGTGGATTATCCTTTTGTAGATGAAAATGAGGTGAATTATGATGTACTTAAGCAGATGGAGAATATAAGGATAATATGTTCTAATGGATTGAAGGCAAGGGAAAAGGCAAAAATAAACTTAAGACAGCCTCTTTCAGTTGCATATATAGGCAGTAAAGATAAACTAACACAAGAGATTGTTAAACAAGAGCTTAACGTTATGGAGATAGAATATGCTGAGAAGCCTGTTGAGGGAGAAAGTAGATTTACTGCAGGTGAGGGGAATATGTTTGTTACAATCAATTGTGATATTTGTGAGGAGCTTAGAAAAGTAGGAATGATAAATGATTTCTTAAGGCGATATAAAGATCTTAGAAAGAGAAAAGGTTTGAAGATGTCTGATATTGTTACAGTTAAGCTTAATGTTGAAGATGAAGATATGCTTTCGGCACTTAAAGAATATTCGGAAGAAAATCTTGAAGAACTTCAGGCTAAAGAAGTCGTATTTACAAAAGATGAATTGGATTCGGAAATCATAGTAAATGGGAAGAAGATAGGGATATCCTTAGACTAATCTTTTTCTATACTATACTTAATACCGGTGATTTTTGTAAATTTCTTCATTGCAGTTTGAAGATCAGTGTCTGTTGAAACAGCCAATTCTCCTACTATATTCTTTATAGCTGATTCTAACTGGTTATCTATACTTACAGGAATTAGACGCCCTTCACTTTTTCTATTCTTTTTAATGAAGTTACAGTATTGAATAATCTTTACAGAATCGTTTATATCTGCACTGTTCTCTAAATCCTTGAAGAGGGCTAGCATAACATTAAAATCTTTAACTTTAGGATCTACAGAAGGATTCTTTTTGAGAACTTTAATAGCTTTCTTTATTTCCTCCGGAGAAAGTACTGGTCTAACTCCTAAAGATTCAATGTTTTCTACTGGAGTAGAGATGGTAAGCGAGTTAGTGATTAGTTCAAATTCAAAATATGTCCTTTTTTGCCCATCAAACTCTATCTCTTTTTTGTCCTTAATGACTCCTGCCCCATGTGATGGATAGAAAACTTTTGATCCTACTTTAAACTCCATACTCATCCCTCCACTATGATATTACTAACAGATTATACCATAAAAAATGGTATAATTTCTGACATGAATATTACTGTAATAGGAGGAGGCACAGGGACATCGGTAGTGCTTGAAGGTCTAAAAAAACATAGGGATTTGAATCTTTCTGTAATTGTTGGAATGATGGATGATGGTGGAAGCAATGCTGTTATACGAGATGAGTTTGGTCTTCTTCCTTTGAGCGATGTTAGAAAGTCGATAATAGCTCTTAGTGAAAACAATGATAATGAAGTTTTAAGGAGGCTTTTTATGTATAGGTTCTCAAATGGGGAAGGGATTAAAGGGCATACTTTGGGTAATCTTCTTATGATTGCTATGGCTGATACTTTAGGTTCTGAAGTAGAATCTATTGAAATGTTTAAAAATATGTTTGGTGTTAGAGGAGATATTATCCCTGTTACACTTGATAAAGTTAAACTTGTTGCACAATACAGTGATGGAAGTAGTGTTGTAGGAGAACACTTAATAGATGAACCTTCGGCTGATAAAAATATAACTCAGATAGCACTTGATTCTCCAGCAAGGGCTACAGAGTCTGCTGTAAATGCAATATTGAAAGCAGATTATATTATTTTTGGTCCTGGAGATCTGTACACTACTACAATTCCCAATATCTTAGTTGATGGTATTCCAGAAGCAATAAAAAAATCTCATGCGAAGATGATATACATTGCTAATTTGATGACAAAGATAGGGCAAACACGGGGAAAAGGGCAAACAGAATGTCTTAGAATACTAGAAAAATATGCTGGAAGAAAAGCAGACTATGTACTTGTTAATAATGGGAAAATTCCTGATAGTGCATATCAGAGATATCTAGAAGAAGGAGAAGATGTAATTAAAGATGATTTGAGTGAAAATAGTAAAAGAAAAATTATTAGAAAGGATCTTGTTGCTGATGGAGTTATAAAAAGGGACAAAGGCGATGTCTTAGTTAGAAGTTTAGTAAGGCATGATAGTGATAAGCTTGCGAATGAACTAATACATATATTTAATTCAGACAAAAATAGGATAGCTTCTTTGTTAAGATCTTTTTTGTCCAATTACAAGGACTAATCCTTCTCCCATATCAGTCATTTTTACTTCATAATCACTCATAAATTTATTTATAATTTTTCCTATACTGTGTTTTTTACTTGGATGATATTCGAAAATAATGTTTTTGATATATTTCATTTTTCCATTTGCATTTAGATCTTCCAATACTTCAATTTCAGCTCCCTCTATATCCATCTTTAGTAAATCTACATTTTGGTGTATGTAATTACTTAATTTTTCTGTGCTAACCTCAATGGGCTGAGTCTGTTGTTTGCCATTCCATGCATTTTTTTTGAAGCTTCCTGTTGAAAAAGCACACATTCCTGATGAATCTATGTAAAGGAGTCTTTTGGTGTCCTTTTTACCGAGGGCTATGTTGTATGTTTGTATATTTTGTAAGGCATTTTGATCAATATTTTCTTGTAGTATTGCATATACATTTGGATTTGGCTCAAATGCATGAATTATTGAATTAGGATACACATCCTTGAAATAAAGGACACTTAGCCCTATATGTGATCCAGCATCGAATATTAGTGGAGATGGATTGATCAGATTGACTTTGTATATCTCCCTGTAAAAAATCTCATTGGAAACTATTTTGTACTCTTCCTTGCATAAGTAAGAAACATTGTACTTCCTTAATAATTCTTTTTTAGGAATCATATGGTCTTAGGGAATGGTACTATATGCCAATCTCATTCATGACGAATTGAACTTTGGATGCCCAGCTTTCTGCACTAGGAGGACAGTAGTAAGTACTAATCAATTTTGGTGTGGTAAGACCATTTTGATAATATGTGGCAATCCCTTTTGATACAGTCCATATTCCATCAGTCCAATTTTGGAATGTCATTTTTCCCCATCCCCATGCATTATATGGCTTGAAACAACGATTTCCTCCATTTGATTCGATTATTGATATAGCTGCAACGAATCTGTAGTCTATACCGTAGTAGTCAGAAGCTTTTACAAACTCTATAGCATAATCTGCAAGAGGAGAATTTCTTCCAACTAGGTATTTTCTGATATTTTCTACTTTTTGGGGATCTGGAACATATTCAGGTTCTTTTTCAACTTCTGCAATATTAATATCTTCGTGTATGTTTACCTCTGTTGCTGCAAGAACGGTTTCAGATATCGAAATATTGTTTGTGGAGTCATCTCCAGTTTGATGGGCTTCTGCAAGTTCCATTGTCATTTTTTCTGAAAATGATCCGACAAGCATCGCAGAGAATAATATTCCGCTTGTTATTGCCAGTATCTTTTTAGTTTTCAATAGCGAAGGTCTCATGCCTTTGTTGTTAAAATTATTTAAGCAACACGGCATATTATACCATAATTAACCTATAGTAATCAATATGCGTATAGCTTAACATAATCTTTAATGATAACATTGTATCATGAAAATAAAATCAATGTTTGGAAGGTTTTGTTTGTTTTCGCTATTCCTATTGTTTTTATCATTTTCAACCTCATTTGCTGTATTAAAAAGTAATCCTATTAAGGTTTTGGGAGAATTGATTGGACTAAATGACTATGCTGTGAAATATGATACGATACAGATACACTTAGATGAAAGCATAAAAAATAATTTTAGAAATGAGATTACTGATGCATTAAATGGAGTTAATTTTCAGGGGAAGAAGAGATTCGTATTTTCTGATAATACTGATGCTGTTTCTATAACCGCAGTTGAAGGGAATAATTCAATAATTATTGATAGATACGATTTAATTCCTGTAGTAGGGATATATTCATTGCAGGATAATGTATCATTGGATAATCTTCGTACAAGTACAGTATATATTTTGAATCCTCTTTTTGAAGACTATCTGAATGATGTTTATGGAATATCATGTAGTTTAGTTGATTCATATTCTTCTTTGGTTAAGAAATTAAGTTCTGACGAGTATAGTGTGGGGTTGATAGAATTTGGAGAAATAGGGAGGGAAGTTAAGGTTATTAGTTTCAATGGAAAATATTTTTTGGATGATGAGAGTGGTGGGGTACATATAGATGTGTACTGCGTAAATGTTGATGAGGGAAATGAATATATTGCTGAGATAATCAAGAACAATATGCCAGTTCATAAGGGGGATATTGATAGAAGTGTTCTTGGCAAGGTAAATATGGGTGGGGTTGTTGCAATTGCAAGGGATTTGTTGTCTAAAATGGGGTCTGTTGGAAGTACAACATATCCTGCAGATTTAATTGGTAATTTTTTGGCAGATGCAGATTTGACTCATGTTTCTAATGAGGTGTCATTTGTAAGTGGTTGTAAAAATGATGGGGGGATGAGGTTTTGTTCTGATGATAGGTATATTGATGTGCTTAAGAAAAGTGGGGTAGATATAGTGGAGCTTACAGGGAATCATAATAATGATTATGGAAGTGAAAATAATGCAAGGACTATAGAGATGTACAAGGGCTTGGGAATTGAATACTTTGGTGGTGGACTTGATGAGGTGGATGCAGGAAAGGTTCTTTACAAAGATGTGAAAGGAACGAACTTAGCTTTTGTTGGCTACAATTATTATGATACGATCTACAACAATACATATGTTTTAGCGGGAAGTGATAGAGCAGGGGCTAACTCATATTCTAAGGAAAAATTAAAGAATGATATTGAGTCTGCTAAAAGTAATGGTGCTGATGTCATTATTGTAACTTTTCAATTTCAAGAGTGTTATTGTTATCCTGATGGTGATGTTTTGTATCCAATTTGCTATAAACCACTCAGTAATCCGAATCAAACAGAGGTATTTAGAAATGCAATTGATGTGGGGGCTGATATTGTAATAGGGACACAGGCACACCAGCCTCAAACATTCGAAGAATATAATGGAGGAATGATTTTCTATGGTTTGGGGAACTTGTTTTTTGATCAGATAGAGTGGATCGGTACGAGGCAGGGTTTAGTTCTTTCACACTATTTGTATGATGGTAAGTACATACAAACTAGGATTACACCAACATACATGGATAAGAATTTTCAAGTAAGGTTAGCCTCAGAAGATGAGGGGCAAATGCTTATGACCTCATTAAAGGAGGCTAGATAAAAAATACCCTCATAGTTGCTATGAGGGTATTTCGATAATATTAGTAATGTTGCTTACTTAATAGCTATTTCCTTAGGTTTTACTTCTTCTGCCTTTGGAAGCTTAACCTGCAATACTCCATCAACGAACTGTGCTTCCGCAGCATCAGGGTTTATCTTTGTAGGAAGATTGAATGATTGCTCAAACGAGCTTTCCATAGTATGTAGGTAATATTTCTTCCCTTTTTCTTCTTTTTCATCAGTTTGTTTAGTATGTCCAGATATAGAGATATTATCCTGATGAATCGTAATTTTGATGTCCTCTTTTTTTACACCAGGGAGTGCCATTTTAACAAATATGTTATCTTTGTCTTCCCAAACATCTGCAGACAAAGAGGCTACACCCTGCTGTGATAATGGAAGTTCATCCCAAAATGCGGGAGCAAAGAAGTCATCAAATATCGATCTCACAGGATAATAAGGTCTATTGTTATCATCTCTCTTTACAATTTTCATAGCAGCATATGAATAACAATTTAAATACTTAGCAAAGTATAGAGCAGAGTGCTAACCTTGTCAATACCCTAGAGTAATTAAATTGCTAGTCTGTTATTTTTCAGTTTTAACAAATACTCCTGCCTGATCGGTGATTGTTAGCGTATCGCCGTAAAGTGTTCCATTTATATCTCTTACAGCGTATTTAAAGCTAGAAGATTCCGAACTCCATTGAGCTATCTGACGAACATTATCATACTTTGGATCGCTGAATATCTCATCAGAGGTTTTCCCACCTGTAGAAGATGCTACTGAAGATGATGCGAATAAATTCCAACCGACATAATCATCTAGGTTAATTGTTTTTTGAGAAACAACAACAGTAGTTGGAATTTTTACTTCCTCTGTAGCTATTATTAAATACGATTCATTTGGCAGAAGGTCAAAATCTTCACCACTAATTGTTCCGTTTTCTTGGACTACTAATTTTTCCCATTTATCATTTTTGAATATACCAACAGAAGCTATTTTATTTTGTGAGTATTGAATCAAACCTTTTGCAGTGTTAATAGGTGTCTCCGCTGAAAGAATGTAGTATGCTTCAATGAAATTTACTCCTTTTGATATGATGATATCCTTTGTTTGGGCTTTGCAATTTTGTTGTGTTACTCCTGATACTGAGACACCTTTTGAGCTTTGGCAGTTTACATCTAATTTATACTTTAGATTCCCATTTAGAGAACAACATACATATTCTGATTCGCACTTTTCCTTTGTGGTATTTTCTAGAATCTGAAAATCAGCTTTCTTCATGCATTCCTTTACAGTAATGTACTGTCTTTTTGTGTTATCTTCGTAAAGACAGCATTCAACGGTATCTTTCTTTTGTCTATCTTTTAAGCATGTTTCTCCTACTGCTACATTGAGATTTGCTTGTCCTTCGTATTGGCATATGCATCCATCAACGTCTTTGCAAGGTCTTGTCCAGTTCCATGCCTGTGTTACATTGTTTATATCTGCAATATTATTGCTGTATCTATAATCGCCTGTTATGAGTCTATCAAATAGATCTTCACTGTCATATTGATATCCATCTGAAGGGAACTTTGCATATACATCGCTGTTTGTTCCTTGAGTATCTATATTTGTTTGTGTTTTAGTTTGTGTATTTGTTGTTTCTGATGACGATGATGTGCATTTGGCTTCCTCTTCATAGACATTTATAGTATTAGAAGATGTTTTCAAGCACTCTTTAACACTCATCCATTTAGCTGTTTTTCCATCAGCAGATCTACAACATCTTATTGAATCGGTAACTTTCTTATCAACCGAACAGGATTCTCCGATGTTTATATTCATTCTATCAGTGGAGTTTTGATCTCCAAAAATACAGACGCATCCATCTACATCAGCACAGTGTCTTATCGTTTGGCTACTATTAACGATCATTCCATCTCTTACACCGTCAGATGTTTTGTAATCTTCGTGAGCAAATATCTTGTTTACGATTCTATTTTTGAAGAGAGTAAAGGTATTTTCTTTATGTGCATATGTGGCATATTTTTCTATGTTGTATGTTTTTCCTTGAGAATCGAATGCCCAAGTTCCATGTTGTTGTGTATCTAGCATGTACTCTTCCCCGTCTATATTTAAAAGATAGAGGGAAAGAGTATCTCCTCTTCCTGTTACAGTATTTGGAAGTTGTATTGTATCTTTTATAGGCATTGTCTTGAATGTGTACTTGGTATCCCATGTACTGTCAGTAGAGGATATTTTGAAATCATACTGTGTGTTTGGTTGGAGTTTTGAGATATTTACAGCGTATATTATTGGATTATTAGTTCCGTCTCCATATATTTTTACTTCATTTGTGTGGATATACAGATCTTCATCTGATTTTTTGTAATGGAGTTCATATGTTGATTTTGCATTAGATTGCCAATATATGGTTGCATCAACGGTAGATATATTTGATGCAACGATTTTGAATGGTTTTTCTTGTATAAGGCGAAATAGATAATTGTTGTTCTGCATGACAGTTATCGTAGAAACTAGGAGTATTGAGGTAATTCCAAACAGAAGGAAGAATTTTTTTGATTGCCTATTCATATGAATCCTTTTTCATTTTATATATGTGTATATATTAATACATTTTCACATTATTTTGTAGGAGAACCAAATAGATCGAGAGCAATTTGGGTAGGGTCTTCCTTGTCGTTGGTATTTTTGGAAAATACTGGTAGTCTGTAGTGAGCAGGTTTTGGTCTGAACACTTTTGAGAGTTCATTTTTATTTGATATGTAATATCCTGTTATTTTGTCTATTTTTCTGATTGTATTATATATTTCTTGATGATCTCCTAGGTATATGTCTCGTGGATTTATATCCAATTTTTGGTTTGTAATGGGATTGTATAGTGTGAGTACAAGGGAGTGTTGTATGCAATAGTCGTGTGGCTTGTACTCAAATGATTGGTTTAGGATGTCTTGTACGGTTACTTTTTTCATAAATTGATTTGTAAATGCAATATTTTCTTTCGCTAATCTTGGGAATTGCATATCTTGTTGTTGATGAATACTATCCCATTGTGATGTATGGGTGATTCCATTTTGTGCAATTATTGGGTCTACCGTCATTTTTACTGCAATTGCATCTAAAAATAGTTGTAGTTTTTGTGACTCTGGTATTTGTTGAGGGGTATCTGGAAGTTCATACGTTTTGTAAAGAATTATGTTCATAGGTTCATTTGGGTATGTTAGTGGTATGCGTAGTGAGTGTATAAGAGGAGAGATTTGAAGTCTGTTTGTCTCAAGATCCATATTTAATATTGTTTGAATATCACTAAGAAGGACAGATTTGTTAACATCTGCTTCTATTGGGTTTTGTTTACGGCTAATATTTTCTTGTATATCTTTTATGGAATTTTTCATTATTGGATTGTCCCTCCAGATCTGTTTTATTTCTGATGGAGGGATGATGCTAGATTTTGCATGTTTTGGTGTGTTTGGAGTTTTTCCAAATCTTTTCCTTTCTTTTGCAGGGGGGAGGATATGAGAATCCTTCCACAATGTCCAAAATTGTATTATTCTTTCGTCTAGGGTTTTTTTATCTTTGACAGTTTTATCTTGTGCTAATAGGGAAAGATCTGACAAGTTAATTACGGGGTAAGATGGGTAGGTTGCTGTGAAATCGTGTGAGGTTGGTAATCTATTAAACTGGTCTGCTCGTTTGTAAATCTGTGAGAAATTAACAAGATTTCTTGTTTGTATATCAAATGTTTCTTGAACTAGTTCCTTTTGAATATGGTCTTTAGACTCATTTATGACTATTTGGGTGCCTTTTTCTTGAGCTTCTGCTATTGCTGATAGTTGTGAGAGGTTTAATCTAGCACCTTGCTTGTCTTCTTCCTCTGTTTGGTCTTGTTGTTGGCTGAGCAGTTCTTCATATTCGTAATAGTTTTCTGCTTCCATATTTACTTTACTATTTTAATAAATAGAGGGTCTTGTACGGATATAGTAATTTCATCTCCATATATCTGGTTGTTTGAATCCTTAATTGTGTATGAAAATTTACCTGTATCTTTATCCCATTGTGCTATTTGTTGTAGTGATGCTTCTCCGTTATTTTGTAATATTTGTGCTGATGTTGTATCACTCGTTGTAAGCATGGATGCAGGAATTAAATTCCAACCTACCATGTCAGAGAGTTTTGCGGAATTTTCTACATTTGTTCCTTGGGCAGTTACGGAGTAAGGTGCTGAAGCTATAACTAGATATATTTGTCCTGGTTCTAGATTGAAATCTTTTCCGTTTATTGTTCCTTTTTCATATTTGACAATGTTTTCCCAAGCACCATTTGCGAATCTTCCAACAGCAATAATTTTGTATTGAGAGTATTGAATCAATCCTTTTGCAGTGTTTATGGGAACTTCATTTGGATTTTGTATGTTCGCTGCAGTTACAAAATTGATGCCTTCTGCAAAGGAATATGTAATAGTTGCTGTTTTACACTGTGACTCTGAAATGTCTGTTTTAATTTCTCCAGTACAGTCATATGGCATTTGCATGGAAAGAATCGAATTCTTTTGACAGCATACAGGGACTGTTTTCACAGACTTTTTATCTGGTGTACATGTATATCCTTGATCTATGTTCATACGATATCCTGCATTTCCGCCACTCATATCGTATAGACATTGGCATCCATCTGCATCTAAGCAATATCTATCTTTGTTAGACACAATCATTTCATCTCTGCTTCCGTCTTTTGTGCCAGTTCCAGAACTTGTTGTCCCTGAGCTAGATCCAGAGCTAGTACCTGAACTTGTTCCAGAGCTACTACTACTTCCTGAACTTGTTCCAGAACTTCCGCTACTTCCTGAACTTGTTCCTTCAGAAGATGATTGGCTTCCACTTTGATTAGGATTTTTTGTAACAGATGAGTCGCAATTATTGTATTCAGAGTTTGTTACTGCAGATGAGTAATCGCATAATCCTGGCATAGCTGGGACGCTAAAGGGCCAAGTAAGGGATTTACTTTCATTTGTAAACCATCCATAAATAGGTTTTATACTATTTATATATTCCTCACCTTTAGTTAGGGAATCTTCTGTTGAGCAACCTCCAGTCCAATATTTCGCTCCCCATAAGTACAAGGGTTCCTCGTTAGATTTGGATCCAGATTTACATGTTGCGATATATGATTCCTTTGCTACATATTTTAGGAAGTGTTCTAATTGTGCAGTGAAATCTTTTGGAGGAGCAACGGAGCTTCCATGTATACCAAAATCTTCTATATCTTTTCCTGGAAATCCTGCATAATTACTTCCTGCAGATTCATGAGCCCATATTGTCATAGTAAATGCTGGATCTACTCCTGCTTCTACTGATTTACAATAGGCATCTTCATAGCATTGGTTACCGTATGCCCCACCTGGGCATCCTGCTTTAAACCTAGATAGTATATCTACAGTTTGAAGTTTGTTTGGCGGATAGTTAGTTGCATTCATAACTACCCCTGTTTTGCAATTAGCTCCTGATTCTGCATATACAGGTCCTTTTAGGAGAATATTTAATCTTGCAGTAAGTTGGTTTTGGAATGCATAGTCTGCATACTCTCTCATACTATATTGTTGTCCATCAGAATCAAATGCAAATGTCCCATGATATTGTGTATCTAGCATTAATATATTATCTCCAACAGATACAAGTATCAGTTTCTGAGGATATGACTTTCCAGTTATTATATCTGGCATGTGAATTTCATCGTTAATTTGTTTTGTGGCGAATGTGTATCCAGTCCATACTTTATCTTTTGACTTTATTCTGAAAGCATATGGAGTGTTAGGTGAAAGATTTTCTAATTCTATTTTGTAAACATTTTGAGAAGAGGTATTATCTTCATATATTTCAGAATCGCTGATCTCCTTGTATGGTAGTGTGCTGTTTTGTTCTTTGTATGAGAAGGTATGGAGGTAGTTTCTATTTGCTTTCCAATATATTTGAACAGTAGTTGGAGTTATATTCGCTACGATTATTTCTGTAGGCTGTTGTTTTTGTATGTTTCTTTCTTGTACTAATCTTTTTACTAACAAAAACATTGGTGTGATGATGATGATAGTAAAGAGGAAGGGTAAGAGAATTTTTTCAAATTTATTAGTCTGTTCCATTACCAGTATGATATCAAAAATATTCCAATTTGTGTATATTTGTCTGTGTTCGTGTCTTGTAGTAAAATCTCACATTAGTTCCTGCTCATTTTAAAAATCCATAGGAGAAGAGATGATAGAAAATAGAATAGCTGTAAGAGCTTTAGACATTTTTTTCCCAGATTATGATAGGTATGCTATTCCATTTCGTCAGAAGTTTAGCTCTGTTATAGGGGAAGAGATATCCGCAATTGATGTGGTTGATATGTTCTTCGAGAATGAATCTAGTGAGAGTTTGCATCTTTGTGCAACATTTCCAAAGTTTATACTTGCTTTAGGATATAGTTCCGAAGAGACTAGTAAGGCATTGAAGTATTTTAACAAGGTTATGCTTGAAATATAGCAGGTTAAATGTAGCAGGAGCTGAAATTGGCATCTTTAATTGTATGTTTGTCTCTTAAGAGGAGCAATTACTTGTTAGAGGTGCCAATTCTATTTTTGTTTTGTATGTTTGTTGACTGTAAATCCAAAGGTTAGGAATAGTGTGCCTATTAGGAGTAATGGGATCGTAATTATAGACGGGAGTGAGGTTAAGATAATAGCGAGTATAGCTATGAGTGTGTATGTAATGCCGATCAGAAGGTCATTTTTCCATGAAAGAATTAAAATGGTTGCTAATATGATTGTTGGAATGTTGTGGTTGAATAGTTTTTGAATTGTTTGTAAAGTTTCAGTATTTGTGTTGAAAGTATCAAGAGAAAAAGAGAATAGGAAGCATAGGAAAAGAATGGAGAGTGTTCTTGGAATCCAGAATAAAAGAGTTTCTGTAGATTTTTTCATAGTTTCTTAAAGATTTATTATATCGTAAATATTAAACAGGTGAAGCTGTTTATATGATATATTTTTGAACGACATACTTTGTTTTTAGTTTGATTCTCCAATATTGAATAGGGTATTATCAGTGTATGTATAGATACCTTTTTTTTGATTTAGATGACACTTTGGTGAAAGATAATCCTGTTACAGGTAGGTCTGAATTATTAGATTCTGGATTGGAAAAATATAAAGAGTTAGTAAAGGATTCTCCAAATGCTACTAAAATACTTTTAACTAACAGAGAAAGCAAAGAGATCAAATATCCAGAAGTTTATGTTTTTGATGAAATAGTTGGGAAGGACAATATGGAAGAATATATAGAAAAACATATACACAATATTGATTACTCAAAATTATTTTCGTTAAGAAAACTTTACCTTTTTATAAGGGGGATATCTTTGTATAAAAGGAAGCAAACACCTAAACTTCTCTATATATTTTTAAGAGGGGAAATGGAGAATGATAAAATATATGTGTTAGATGATGATAAGAGAGTATCGGGCATGTTTCGTAAATAAAAAACTCCGCGACCAGGACTCGAACCTGGAACCGAACGGTTAACAGCCGTTTGCTC
>DAOOVU010000009.1:0-21624 GCA_035370505.1 Candidatus Dojkabacteria bacterium
CCGTACAACGGTTTTCAAGACCGTCCCTTTCGACCGCTCAGGCATCTCTCCACAAGCAGTGCAATTATATCATAACTACTTATCCTTATCGCTAAAAACCTCTTTTATCACATCTTCCAAAGATGGTTCTTCAACATCTATATCTGCAACTTCAAAACTATCCAAAAATTTGGATATATTTTCTGCTGGATTATCTTTTCCTATCAAAATAACTCCCTCTGTACCATCAAACGAGACTATTTCACCAAACTTTGTTATCTCTTTTACTTTTACTTTGTTCTTCAACACAAATTTAAGATATTTTTTCCTTATAAACAGACCTGTTAAAGATTTGAGGCTACCATCATATATTATCTCCCCTTTATTTATCATAATTAACCTTTCACATAAATCAGCAACATCTTCCATATTATGACTCGTTAAAATTATTGTGGCATTATATTTTCTTCTATATTCTCTCAAAAAATCTCTTAAATTCTGCTGAGAAATTATATCCAAACCCAATGTAGGCTCATCCAAGAAAATAACTTGAGGAGAATGTATAAGCGAGGCAGTAAGTTCGCACTTCATCCTTTCACCCAGAGATAACTTCCTAACAGGAGTATTTATTATGTTACCAATTTGTAAAATATCAATCATCTCAGATAATATTTCTTTGTACCTATGATCACTAATTTCATACACTTCTTTGTTAAGTAAAAATGATTCTTTCGCAGGAAGCTCCCACCAAAGCTGACTTTTACTTCCCATAACAAATGATATTTTCTTCAAAAAATTCCTTTCCCTTTTAATTGGCTCATACCCCAATACTCTTACTTTTCCAACGTCGGGATTAAGTAATCCACATAAACATTTCATTGTGGTAGTCTTCCCTGCTCCATTGGGGCCTGCAAAACCAATAAACTCTCCCCTAGAGATACTAAAAGATATTGATTTCAACGCGGTTATCTCCTTGTTACCACTTTTAAATACCTTAGTTAGATTATCTACCTCTATTATGTTTTTCATATCAGTTGACTAATCATTGTCTAATTACATATTATATATATCATGAAATCCGCCCAATTACACAAATTTATCAGTTTGTTCTTATCCTTTTCTATGATATTGGCTACTGTTTGTATTCCCGTCTATGCAACCGATCTCAACTCTGCAAATTACAAGATAATTGGAATAACTACAAATTCAGGAGGAGGACTTACAGATTCAACAAACTATAGCTTAATGACAATAACAGGAGAAATATCTGCGAACCCAACAACCTATTCATCCTTGTATAGAATGAATCTAGATCCTTCCGCCAATTTCGTCGCAGAAATTCCAACTTTACAATGTTTTGAGACAAATACGGGTACAGGAGCAACCCAATGCACCTCAGCTCCCGCAGAAGTATTGAGTGGAGGTATGCAGGCTGTATGTGGACAGCCGGGATGCTATGACAGAGCAAGATTTGAGATAAATCCAATGACTAATCCATCAGATACTCTATACAGTGTAGAAATATCAACAGATAACTTTGTTAGTGATATTAAGTGTATAAACGCATCAACATTTGCTCCTAAAGCTGACTCTTGCAATATCAATGACTTCAGAACTGAAAGCTATTGGGAGAATGAATTATTTAATATAACTGCACTCACTGCAGGAACTACCTACTATATTAGAGTAACTGCCCTTCATGGAGATTTTACCCAATCCGAGTATTCAAAAAGTCTCCAAGCAGCAACATCACCAGCATCTATTTCCTTTGATATCGATATTGCCGATGTAAATGGAACTACAACAGAGTCCTCCTCTCCATACTCAATTTCTTTTTCTGGCTCAGATAAGCTGACTGCTGGAGCTTTTGCGGTAACAGCACATAATTTAGTTTGGCTTGATTTAGATACTAATGCATATGGAGGAGCATCAGTCATACAATTCGGAAAAAATGGCGGATTATACAGTCCGACCACCGCATACAAAATAGCTTCTGCGAATGAAGACCTTGATGTCATGAATGCAGAGGGTTTTGGTTTTCAGAGTCATTATATTAATTTTACTAATAGTTCTAGTCTAACTGGAAGTATTACTGCTGAGACTAATTATGCCGGTACAGGAAATGTTGTTGGAATGATTGGACAAAATGCACAACGTATATATCTAGCTGATGGATCAATAGCCAATGGAAGAATGGGAATCTATTTAAAGGCAAGGGCTGGAATGACTGCTTCTCCAGCTACTGATTACGGGGAAGATATTTTCTTTACAGTTGTCCCATTGTATTAGCAAAAAACACATATCTTTTCGAGTATTTCTTTGTATTTTTTGAAAAATATTTGACATTGTCTTTCGAATAGTATAGATTTTTAGTAATAAAATGTCTGTCCAATATATGTCTATGAGAAAGTATAAGTCTCTTAGTCTTTTTAGGGGATTTCTGACTGTGACTTTGATAGCAGTCCTCCTAAGTAGCTCGTTCGTATTCAAATCGAATGCAAATGCTCTAACATCAGTCTATCTGTATCTAAGCAGAATTAAGATAAATATTACTGGAGCAGGAGCAGATACTGTAGAGCATGTGTTAGCATTTTCTACTTCTCAAGCCATTCCAACTGGTGGAACAGTGACCTTGACTTTTCCTGATGATGAAGATGGATTTTGGTGCAAAACTGCAGGAGCATTAACTGTTACTGCTTTAACTTCATCTTCTGCTTCTGATTTAGCAGGCACCAATTGGGCTATAGATGCAGCACTTCCAGCAGCAACAACATTGACTGCTGCTTGTACTAAGGGATCAGGAGCTGGATCTGCAGATAAGATCACGATATCAAGTGTAGGAGCCATTTCTGCAGGTACTACATACGGGGTAAAAATTGCGAATGGTTCATCAGCAGGTGTACTCGGAACAGATGATACAGCAGGCAATCACAATGTAACTATAGAAGTTAGAAATGGAACTACCTCTGATTCTTCAACTTTTGGTGTGCGACTTATTGCAGACGATAGAGTTGTAGTATCTGCTACCGTTTCTGCTACGCCTACCGTTACTTGCTCAATAAGTGCAAATACTGTAAACCTTGGTTCACTCTATCCAGGGGGAGCTTTTACAACAGGCCAACATACTATTTCAACTACTACTTCTGATACAGCTGGTGGTTACTATTGGGCTGTGTATGGAACAGGAAATGGTACTGATGCTGGACTCTACAAGAGTTCTGCTACCACATATTTGATACCTTCAACAGGCTCAACTACTGTGGATTTGAGAGGAGTTGGAACTGAGGGTTTTGGATTAACAGCTTCTGACCCTGATGCCGCTTCAGCGGCTACGGTAGCAGCAAATTTCAGTGATGGTACTTTGGGCGTTTTTGGAGCTTTAGATCCAGGTGTTTCAGGTGCGAAACTTCTTCTATCGCAACAAGGAGCACAAACATCAGCCGAAGTTTCTACTATTACCTATGGTGCAAAAGCGGGAGCAACAGCTCCAGCTGGATCATACCAAGAGACAGTAACATTCATCTGTGGAGGATACTATTAGACTAATATGAGACAAATACATGCAAATATTTCATGCTAAGAAACTACGAACTGCTGCACCATTTCTGTTACTGACACTTTTTCTAAGTGTACTTTTGGTGGGTTCGGCTTATGCGCAGGAGGATGTATCAGTAGGAGTATCTCCAACTTTCCAAAATTTAAAATTGCAACCTGGTGATAAGTACAATGGAGAGTTAGTAACTTGGAATCTTTCTCAAGAGCCTGCAAAATACAAGATTTTAGTAAAAGGATTTAAACAGATAGACAATACTCCAGGAACTGCAGTACTTCTTTCTGATGAAGAGGAACAAAAGTCCCTCTACTCTGCTTCTTCATGGATAACAGTAAATAAAGATTCAATAGAGCTTGTTCCTAACAAAAATGAAAAAATTCTTTACGAAATAAATGTTCCAAAGAATGCTACAAAAGGAGAATATCATGCAATGATATCCTTAATCTCAGAAAACTATGTAAAATCAAATGATACTGCAACTCTTACGAATGTTTCTTCAGGTATGCCAATACTCATAAGGATTGGAGATAATTTTGTTGAAAGTGCAGAACTTCTTACATTTAAGACGAGCAAAAATATATATGAGAAGCCATCTGTACTGTTTACCACTATTATAAACAATACTGGAGACACACACATATCACCTACAGGCGAGATCGTTCTTACAAATATATTCAACAAAGAAATTGCAAGAATTAAATTTAATGCAAATTCACAAAGTCTTCTTAGGGATAATACTGGAAATTACACAACCCAGTGGACTGATAAGCTCATTACAGAAAATAAGCAACTTGCTGTAGGACCAATAAAGGCAGAACTAATAGTTACATATAGGGAATTACAACCCGGTTTTGCTCCTCTACTAGCTCAAACATCATTCTATATAATTCCGTGGAAATACATACTACTATTTGCAATCACAATAGCTTTAATAGTAGTATTAGTGAAGGTTAAGAAACGCAAAAAAAGATTAAATTCACGTTAAAATATTTAGAAATGTTCAAAAGAAAACTGCCTTTAGCAATTTTTCTGTTTGCTCTCGTGCTGGCTATTTCTCCGAAACAGACATTTGCATCTATGCAGATATCCCCTTTTACAAATGAAGTAGTCATTACAAAAGGACAGGTGATTAATGAGCAAGTGACATTCACGAATGATGAAAACAACGAGATAACAATTACTCCTGTTGTTTTCCTATATGACGCACAAAGTCAAACAATGATTGACACTATAACAAACATCTTTGTGCAGACACAACAAAAAACATATACCATCCCATCTGGAGGATCAACACAAATAAATTACACTATATCCCCCTCCGATACCCTACCAAATGGTACATACTTCAATCTAATAGTATTAAAAACAACTTCGTCAGCCCAATCCTCTACAACACAGACAGAAGTCGGTTTGACTGCAAATATGTCACATCTCGTTGTAATGCATCTGGTTGATACAGAACAAAAATCTGTACAGTATAATGCACAAGTAGAAATCACTGACCATGGAATTCCTTTTCTTAGACCAATAAAAATATCCTATACTGTACAGAATACCTCTGGTTATGTAATTAAACCCTCTGGGGAAATTCAAATATTTAACAACAAATCACATCTCCAACCAACATACTTCAAGATAAATGGCACAGAGCAAAAGATATACCCTGGGGGTACGCTTCAGGAGCAGTTCGTAGTTAATAAATGGTCAATACAAGATATTTTCTTCCCAAGACAGATAAATGCATACTTCTACAATGGTATAGACCAAAACTACAACCTCGTAACTATCCAAGAAAAAGTAAATCCAATAATACAAATTGCAATAATCCTAATTCCTATACTCCTACTCTATTTTGTTGTTGTCTTCATAAAAGATATTCAAAAAGGAAAAAACGAAAAGGCTAACCCCCAAAAATAACTTTTTTAGTTGTTCTAAATGTTACCTTTGCAACTTTACTAAGTTCATCTTCCCCATATTCCTTTACAAAATCCCTAGCAAAATCAATCACATTGGAAGCACCCTTTGGAAAACTTAGACTATACTTTTCCTCCATTTTTTTCATCTCCTCAAGAAAAATCCCTCTAGCTAGGACAGAAGCACAAGCTACTGCAATATCTGATTCTCCTTTATGAAATTGATAAACCTTAATACTGCGTCCCAAGACTCCAAGCTCTTTAGATATTCTGCTCTTAGTATTAGAAAACTGGTCTATTACAACATAATCGCATCTTATTCCCTTAGCATTCAAATCTTTCAATGCCATCTCTACAACTTTTGAATGCTGTCTTGCCAATACAACTGAAACATTCCTAACCTCTTTTACCAACTTATTATATTCCTGAGGATACACAATCGAAGAATAGTAATACGGATATTTTTTAATAACTGAATATATTTTTAAAATCTTTCCATCTGATAACCTCTTAGAATCAGCAATTCCCAAAGAAGAGAACTTACTTATGAAATCAGCATTCACAAAACATGCAGTAACAACAAGAGGGCCAAAATAGTCTCCCTTCCCTACTTCATCAACACCCAAATGAGGATTAATTATTTCTACTTCATTCTCCTTAATCTTTCTCACCACCTTTTCAAAACCTTCTTTTCCTTGAAAAACAATTTTCCCAGATGAATAGACAGAACATACAGAACCCACACCATTCTTCATATACAAAACAACATACCTACTTGGAGAGGGATACTTAGTCCAACCGCTATCGACCAAGATACTTTCTACCTTCTTCATCTCTTCCCTATCCAATTGTACAGACAATGTATTTTGTTCCATATTTAAATTCTTTTCACACTCTGCCCAGAAGGTGAATCTATTACCATATACCCAAGATTGGCTATCCTATTACGGATAGCATCGGCTTTCTCATAATCTTTATTTAACTTAGCCTTCTGTCTCTCTTTCAAAAGCGTATCAAGCTCTGCATTTTGTCCCTCGATGTATTCTTCTGTTTTACCCTCACCTAAACTCCCCTTAAGGTTAAGACCCAAAACTTTATCGAAATTAAGCATAGTTGCAAGTTTATTACCACTACCTTCTTGTGAACGGAGCATCTCATTAACAACAGCCAAAACACCTGACATATTCAAGTTATTTTCTAGTTCCTTCTTAAACATATCTGCATACGCTGGAATAACATTACCCACCTCATTTCCTAATTCTTTAATCCTAGTCACAAGTGAAAGCCTAGAACTTCTTGCCCCATCAAGAGCATTAAACGAGAAATTAATCTTACTATGGTAATTAACAGCCATAAAAAAGTATCTAATATCCATTGGATCATACCCTCTTTTTAAAGTCTCTTTTAATGTGTCTGCTCCCTTGCTTTTTGAAAGCTTCTCATTATCTTTGTTTACAAGCCATTCATTATGAATCCAATATTTAACAACTGGCTGTCCAAAAGCAGCAATATTCTGAGCTCTCTCATTAGTATGATGTACTGGAATATGATCAACTCCACCAGTATGAATATCTATATGCTCACCAAGGACAGAAGTCCCCATTGCCGAACATTCTATATGCCAACCTGGGAATCCATTTCCCCATGGAGAATCCCAATTCATGATATGATTTTGATATCGCCCTACCCTTTTCATCCATAATACAAAATCAGCTGGATTTTTTTTGTCTGGATCTACATTTACATTCTCTCGCATTCCCTCTGCCTTCTCATTAAGCTCCTGTCCCGTAAATATCGTGTAATCAGGAATTTTTGTTACATCAAAATACAATGCTTGAGCAGTCTCATATGTGTATCCATTTCCTTCTATCCGCTTTATCATGGATATCATCTCATCTATATATTCCGTAGCTCTTGTCCACCCATATTTACCAATATTCGTATGATCTATATCTTCAGTAATCTCTTGCCCACTAGGAGTAAGTATATTCAACATTCTAAAATCTCTTAGAACCGAATCTATATATTTATTGGCTATATCAAGGGGCTGAAGCCCTTCTTTTAATGCCTCTTTGTCCATTTTTTCTTCGCCAAAATCACTTCCATAATCATTGCTAGATGTCATATGACCTACATCAGTTATATTCATAATCCGTTTTACACTATACCCACAATATTCAAATGCTCTATGAAGAATATCCCAGTCAACATATGCCCTAATATTTCCCAAATGCATATCGTAATACACCGTCGGGCCACAACTATATATTTTTACCTCCTGTGGATTCTCTGTTACTATATCCACTACTTTTCCGTCCAAAGAAGAATATAGTTTCATTAAATATCCCTCCTTCCTTCTAAAGCTCTTTTTAATGTTAACCTATCAGCATATTCAAGATCAGCTCCAGTAGGCAACCCCATTGCCAATCTAGTTATTTTAACCTTTCCATCCTTAACTAAACTACCAAGAAGATCAATCACATAACTTGCAGTCGCCTCCCCTTCTAAACTCGGATTAGTAGCAACTATAATCTCGACAGCTTCTTCCTCCTTTAAAAGCTCAACAATCCTTTCTTTGAGTTGAGGAAAACGAAGTTCCTCTGCTCCTATACCCTCTGCTGGAGAAATTACCCCTCCAAGCACAAAATATAATCCATCATATATTCCAGAATTCTCAAAAGCTACAACATCAAGAGGCTCCTCTACAACACATACTTTATCATTCTTTCTTAAAGGACTTGAACATATATCACACACTTCTTTGTCTGTTACATTAAAACACTTAGGACAAGTTCTCACACTATTCTCCATTTCAATTAAAGCTTCCGCTAACTTAGATGCATCTTTATTTGAAGATCTCAAATAGTGGTATGCCATCCTTGACGCCGACTTAGGCCCCACGCCAGGAAGACGCCCAAACTCCTCTATCACTTTTTCTACACTGGAAGGTAATACTGACATATCGCCTACTTAAACATATTTTTTAATTGATCTATATCCATATCTTGCACCATCTCCTTTTGTAGTTTCTTCTGATAGTCCTTAAAAGCCTCCTTAAACCCTTTTCTTATCTCATCTTCCATTCCAACCTCAAGATATTGCTCATCTATATGGACATCTTCAAGCTCCTGTGCACCATTCATATATATACAAATCAAACCATCTTTCGATTCCCCTTTAATTTTTTTCTCTCTCATCTTACTTTGAAGTTTTTTAGCTTCATTTTGCATTTTTATTACTTCTACAGGATTCAACATAGTATCAAAAATATTAATTTATATCTGGCCACACTATACATTATATCAGGAAACAAACAAAAACTTACACACCATCAAATATTGCCTCTATTTTCTTATTAAAATTTTTCACTGTAGGATCACCTTTTTTCTTTTCTTTACTTTTATCTGAAGCAGGAAGATTTCTTAATACAAAGTCTGCATCAGATTTATCTACTGGCTTTATTGACGCATTAACCTTACAACTTACATTACATGTTGTTCCATAGACCCTATTAAATACTTCTGATATTATATTTCTGCTTTTTGGAATCTCTATTCTTTCTTTATGGAATTGAAAAGGAACCTCTAAATTGATTACACCTTTTTCAAAAGAAACTATATTTGCTCCTCCAAGAAATGCATATAGATGACCATTATATGGCCTAATCTCAGTAATAAAGGTATCCCATTTTGCCTTAATCTCATTCACTGAGATTTCACAACTAACCGCAGATACACTATTCTCAGAACCACTTTCTATGACCTTCTCCTCATTCCCTTCTTGCTTTTTAATCTTGTTCTTAACATCCTTGTTTATCATAGCTATTTCCGTATTTGCCGTTGGCTTCATCATTTCCGGAATAATCATTTCAAGCACTAACAACTGATTCCCTGCATACTTGATCCTGTTCTCTGCCTCTAAAAACAAATTTATCAATTTATGAACTGTATGAATATCGCACTGCTGTATAAACTTGTATTCCTTACTTACATCTCCCTTTATTTTTTCTGAAAGAATCTCCTCAAGAACATCCAGTACATATTCTGTAAATTGCTGTAAATTTGTTCCAGATTCTTCTAAAGAATTCAAAATATCAAGGCATTTAGAACCATTTCCCTCAATTAAATACTTAAGAAGTAGTATTACTTTTTCTGAATCTGGCAATCCTAAAACCCTTCTCACTTCTTCTATTGTTATTTCATTATCCTTAACATCTTGTCCACTGTATACAACATCTAGGATTGAAAGAGCATCTCTGTAGCTTCCCTCAGCTTTTCTGACTATTATATTAACAGCTTCATCAGACATCGAAATCTTTTCATTCTTTAGCACCTTCTTTATTAAATTCCTAATTTCCTCGTCAGTTCCAAGTCTAAAATCATATCTCTGACATCTTGAAAGTATTGTCGGTGGAAGCTTGTACACATCTGTTGTTGCCAATATGAAAACTACATGAGCAGGAGGTTCTTCCAATGTTTTCAACAAAGCATTAAAAGCCTCTGTCGTAAGCATGTGAACTTCATCTATTATATACACCTTATATTTTCCTTCAGATGGAGAAAACTCTATCTTCTCCTTTAATTCACGTATTTGATCGATACCTCTATTAGAAGCAGCATCTATTTCAATCAAATCTAAAAATCTTCCATCTGTTATACTTTTGCAATTCTCACACTCATTACATGGATTACCATCTACCTGCGGATTAAGACAGTTTATTGCTTTTGCAAGAATTCTTGCTGTAGAAGTTTTTCCAGTTCCCCTTGATCCAACAAATAAATATGCTTGTGCTATCTTATTTCTCTTTACAGCATTTTTCAGGAGTCTTACAACATTTTCCTGACCGTACAATTCATCAAAATTTTGAGCCCTATATTTTTGATACAAAACAGAAGACATAGTATGTATATACTAAACGAACTGAACATCTTTGCCAAGTGAACTTTATTTACTCATAGGTTTTAAGCTAGATACTGCCTCATTCAACATCTCAGAATACAATCCGTAGCCCACAGAGTTTATTGCTCCTGATTGGTTCTTACCTAAAATATCCCCTGCCCCTCTAATTTCTAAGTCTTTATTTGAAAGCAAAAAACCAGACCCTAACTCTTGTGAATTCCTTATAGCTTCAAGTCTTAATTTTGCATTCCCTCTTAATTTTTCATAATAGAAATAAGCATAGGCCTGAACTTTGGAGCGTCCTATCCTCCCCCTTATTTGATAGGCTTGTGAAAGACCAAGCATAGTCATGTCATCAATTACTAAAGTATTAACATTTGGGATGTCAAGACCATTTTCAATTATTGTCGTACAAAGAAGAATATCTATATTCCCATTTATAAACTGAGTCATTACACTAGATAAATTTTGTACACTCATCTGGCCATGAGCTATCCCTATCCTATGATGAGGAAACATTTTGGTCAACTCATTGTATACATATTCTATTGTTCCAATTCTATTATGCAAAAAATACACTTGCCCATTTCTTTTCAACTCAAATTCAATTGCATTTTTAACACTTTCCCAATTAAACTTTTCAAATTTATTAATTATTTCCAATCTTCCCAATGGTGGAGTCGCAAGTACAGAAATATCTCGTATTCCCAACAGTGCCATATTCAAAGTCCTAGGAATGGGTGTCGCAGTTAAAGACAATACATTACATGTAACCCTTTTAGATTTTATCTTTTCTTTTTGTTTGACACCAAATTTTTGTTCCTCATCAACAACAAGCAATCCTAAATTTTTGAATTGTACAGAATCTTCCAAAAGACTGTGAGTTCCAACAACTATATCAATCTTCCCATCTCTTAAATCGTTCAAAATCTGCATTTTATCATTCGACGAAATAAATCTAGATAAACAAGATATTCTGACTGGATAATTTTTAAACCTATCCTGCAAAGTTCGATAGTGCTGTTGAGTTAATATCGTAGTAGGTGCTAAAAGAACAGCTTGGTAACCAGCATTTACTACAGCAAATATTGCACGCATTGCAATTTCAGTCTTTCCATATCCCACATCTCCAACAAGAAGCCTATCCATGGGCTTTTTCTTTTGGAAATCAGAAACTATATGAGAGGTCGCTAAAATTTGATCGTCAGTATCTTCAAATTTGAATTGCTTTATAAACAAATTCAACTCCTCTATATCATCTTCACTCTTGATAATTGGTTCAATCTTTAGTGTCTCTCTTAAGGCATATAATTGAAGTAATTCTTTTGCGACCTCCTCTGCTCTTTCTTTCGCTCTCTTTGAGATTCTTTTCCATAACCCACTATTCAAACCAGTTAAAATCGGTTTCCCTCTTCCTGCCCCTATATATTTAGTAATCTTTCCAGAAGCACTTGGAGGAACAAAAAGCCTATCCTCTCCAGCATAAGCTATTTCTAAATAATATTTCGAATCTCTTTCTTTAATGCCAACATATTTCCCAATCCCATGATCTTTATGCACAACATAATCTCCTGGGATAATTTTTTTCAAAATTTCCGCAGTTGACAGGTCCATTTTATTTTTCACATCCTCAAAATCTGACAGATCTATCTCACCCACAGCCTCTTTATCTGTTAAAACAACAATTTTAGATATTCCAGAAACGAAGCCCTCCTTTATACTCTGTTGCTCTGAGCCTTTTCTTAGGATCACTTGATCTATGCATGATTTCTCATGCTCAGTAAGTTCATATTCATAATTATCGGCATCATTTGTAAAATAAATAATTCTATACCCACGCGTTTTGTAATTTTCAACAATCCTCCAAATATTCTTAGGAGAAGAATAGTTTTCTGCACCAGGGATTTTCTCTATATTCAAATTAACACTATTTGATATTTCTTCTTCGTCTTCAGTTGCATATATGCGGATAAAATCACTACATTTATCATTGCCTATAACAATGGATGATGAATTATCCGAGAATACTTTTGTTTTTAATTCTCCAATTTTCTTTCTGCTGAGAACTTCTATTATATCCATACTTTCAATATTTTCTCCCAATATTGAAAGCCTTATTAAATTATCAGAATTAAATGGCCAAATTACAACTACATCTCCTAAGATTGAAATTTCTCCCTCATTCCATACTCTTTCCACTCTCTGATATCCCAGTTTTACAAAGTCATCAAGAACAAATTTCCCACCAACATTAAGCAATAATTGGGATGCTTCTGTCCTAGAAGCATTATCATCATTGGGAACTAAAATCCAAACACTCTTGTTTAGAACTTCTCCCAGAAGTTCTGCGGTAAGTTGATAAAAATCAGGATGCACTCCAGAAATTTTTTTCAGAGAAATAACGTCATCAGCCAAATTCTGATATCCGCTAGCAAGCAACTCCAATAGTAATTTATATTCTCCATTAGTACTTTTCACTCGCATATTCTATCACACTTAAGGTTCTGCCTAGGTATAACAAAAATCCAGTTCTCACCAGCAGAAAAAGATTTCTCAACATATCTAACTACTCAAATATCCAAAATAAATATTAAATAATATGCCATTTTTGCCCTTAAAATGGCTTTCTTTTATTATTTAGGGTGAACCTAGGCTAACCCTTTATATCAAATATTTGTGCCACTACTAAATTTCTTCTGAAAAACAGTCCAGTTTTTCTTACTTCTCTGTAGTCGCTACCTGTTCTAATAACCCCAATATATTAATCTATCTGTTCATATTATGAACTTTAGGTTGGACCTAGGTAGAACCTGCCACGAATGAAAATCGCAAACTGTAGTATAATGGTTTCACTAATTTAGAATGACTAGCAAACAGACATGATAATCGCACATGGGCCAATAGCTTACATAGCAAACCAAGCAATCCAAAAAAAGAAAATAGACCAATTAAAAACTCAGGAGCGTGTAATCGTTTCTCTTTTTTCTCTATTTTTCGGCATACTTCCTGATTTCGATTTTTTCCTAGCGTTACTCTTAAATGTTCCAACATACCAGCATCATCAAATGCTCACCCACTACCCAATCATTTATATTCTGCTATGGATCATTCTTAAACTTCTCACAAGACCAATCTTTAATACCCTCAACAAGAAAAATCAAAATGCAATTTCACTTAATCTCTTAAATATAATTGTGGACACATTCTTGATATCTACTATGTCACACATGTTAACTGATACTGGAATAGCATTCTTCTATCCACTTGCAAAAGTTAAATTTGGAATTTTGCAAGTATTTGACACTCAAAATCTCTTCTTACCATACGTATTTTCTCCTATGTTTGCACTAGAAATACTTGCTATCTTCATATTTATTGGTCTCATCTACAAAAAAGCACTAAAGAGCAATAAAGCTGTCAATATATTACTAAAGTCACTAACTGCTCTTTCTGTAGCACTATTTGTTTCAATGGTTATAATCTCGCAATACACGTACAATAACTCAAAAATGAAAGGTCCTGACGGCTCTATTAACTACGATATAGATTATGACCGTTTGATTGATTCTGATGATATGGACATTGGAAATGATGGTAAGAATAACATATTAAAAGCTAATTCTGTTGATATTTCTGATTCCGCCCTGAATATTGTGAATTCACACAAGTGGACAGCAAATCCTAAAATACATTATTCTTTTGGAGGATTTGACGCATACAGGCTTGTATCTCAAACATATTTTGATGCTCATTTGCCAATCGAGCCAGTACTTAATGACTATATTGTAAAAAACAGTGAACAGAAGAAATATCCGTCTAAAAAAACCGATTATATTACTGTTTTGTTTAACTATTTGCAGAGCCAAGATATTTTGATTGAATTAAACACAGATGAATCAGTTGGGCTTCCCTATGGAAAATTGCTATTCATTCAAGAAGACTCTGGGAAAATAATCAATGCGGGAATTACACTCGAAGGAAATAATATAGCTATTGTTTTACCAGATGATAAAGTACTTCAAATGCATGGCTACAATGTACTGCTTGAATCATATATAAATGAAAATAGTCATGTGTATATACAGAAGTAACTAATTCAGCGCTAAATTCAATATTTGTTCCATCGTATCTGCCACTGCATCATTAAGGATTTTTCTTTCGTCTTCAGTAAAATTCATTAAAACAAAATCCTCACCATCTATTTTGTCATTTTTTCTATTCTCTATTCCAATTCTAACACTTCTAAATTCATCTGTTTTTAATTTTGAGATAACATCATTAACTCCATTATGCCCATGAGGACCCTTCCCCATTTGAATTTTGATCTTCCCCAATTCTATATCCAAATCATCATGCATCAGTATAAAGTCATTTTTTAAATCTGATATTTTATACATTCGAACTAATTCCAAAACCGCACTTCCAGAATTATTCATATAAGTTTGAGGCTTTTGTAGTATCACCTTTATTTCACTTCCTATTTTTAAAAAAGCAATTTCCGAATTAGAAAATTTATCTCTACTCCATTCTGTCATGCAAAACTCATCTAAATCACTTAGTTTTTCATACAGTGAATCAATACAGATAAATCCTGCATTATGCCTTGTGTTTTTGTATTTTTCTCCTGGATTTCCCAGCCCTGTTATTAACTTCATTTTGTATATTTTGTAATATATTTTCCTGCATTACAAACATTTCTTCTAGATTTGCATTTTCTTCATTAAATCTGCCTTTATGATTGTAACCAGATACATGAAGAATTCCATGAATAATGTCACGCATAATTTCTTCTTCAAAATTTTTCTTTTTAGTATTTTTATATATGAACTCTGGGCATATATATACCTCTGCAGGAAGTCCTTGTCCATAAGGGTCAAAAGATAACACATCTGTAACATCATTCTTCTTCCTGAACTGCCTATTCAGCCTTTTTATATACTCAGAACTAACAAATATAATATTCACAGCAGAAATATTTTGTACATGAAAATTCTTTTCAAGTAGTACATTCAAATTATCCTTTAACAGACCGTTAATATTTGATACCTTCAATAATTCATCCCAGTTGAGAATAGTAATCTTCATATCATCCAATTATTTCAGCAATGACTCTACTATACCTTTTACAACACTCCCCTCAGCTCTTCCATTTACTTCCTTCATAACCGCTCCCATTATTTTTCCAAGATTTCCATCACCTATCTCTTTTATTTTTTCCAACACCAAACTTTTAATCTCATCTTCATTCATAGGTTCTGGCAAATATTTTTTCAAAAGCTCCAACTGTTCATTCTCCACTTTAAGCAGGTCTTCTCTTCCCATCTTTTGAAATTGCTCTATCGAATCGGCTATCTTTTTCGTTTCTCTCTTGATTTCCTCTACTATCTCACTTTCATTTAGAGAATGTCCCAATTCCACTTCTTTATTCTTAATCTCGGACAAAACAATCCTGAGGATATTTACCTTATTTTCCTCCCCTTCTTTTGCGAACTCAAACATATCTTTTCGCAAACTTTCTACTGACAGCATAACTTACAGACAACAACAATTTATCTTGCCCTTCTTGATGCAGCTCTTCTTCTTCTCTTCATCTTCGCCCATTCTCTTCTTTTGGCTATTTTCAAATCTGCTTTTTTGATTCTGTATGCTTTATTTTTGTAAGTCTCAAGAATCTTTTCGCGCAGAACTTCTCTATGAAGCCTCTTAAGTGCACTATCTATATTTTCGTTAGAGTGTACGATTACAGACATAAAACCTCCTTTTAATTAATATCTTCCGTGGATTATATCATACAAAAATCAAGTTCACTATACACATCAACCAAACATACTTTTAATTTCATTTATATTCACAATATCTTTTACCATAACTGCTACAGTTAAAAGCATCAAAAATATGAAACTGATATTTATGATTGCAGATTCGACATTTTTGCTTAAATCTTTCCGAATTAGACCTTCCAAAAAGAGAATAAAAACTCTTCCTCCATCTAGTGCAGGTATTGGAAGAATATTCATAATTGCAAGAGATAACGAAAGATCTGCAACTACACCAAGTAATGTGATAATTCCTTCATTTTTAAAACTACTTAGAACATAATACATTCCAATTGGTCCAGAAACTGAATTAGATAGATCAGAATAATCACCTGTACTTTTTGCTTCTACAAACATATTTGACAAAATCATTCCCATTAACTTTACATTGTTGACTAAATGTGAGAATCCTGCACTAACTTTATGCTCAGCATATGAAACGAAATATACATAGTTTGATGTCGTGACAATACCGATAATTCCTTCATCTGAAACTTGAACATTGTAATCTTTACATATTTTTTCACCTTCTACAGTACACACATTTATATCTACACTCTGCCCTTTTTTCTGCTTAATAAACTTTGAAATATCATTACTATACACAACTTCGTTCCCATCAATTGATACAATCTCCCCTTTACTTGGCATACCTGCTTTTTCTGCATTACCATCTTCCTTTAGTTCAAGATATTCAACATCTCCTATCTTTTCTCTTCCTATACTTGCCCCTACAGGGGTAAATCCTGACAAATCTGCATTAACATACAATTTCCAAGATGAATTTCCTAAAACAATGTAATATACAAAAATTGCTAGCAGTAAATTCATTGTAACTCCTGCTAACATCACATAAATTTGCTGAATTTTACTTCTAGTTGCTAAGTTTGCAGTTCTCCAGAGTTTTCTACTTACCTTTTCCTCTTCCCCTGGGTCTCCATCACCTAAAATCTTTACATATCCACCAATTGGAAAAGCACGAATACAATAAAGAGTGCCTTTATGCTTTTTACCAATAATTTTAGGGCCAAAACCCAAGGAGAATTCAAAAACTTTAACTCCTATTGATCTTGCTGCGATGAAATGTCCAAACTCATGGACAAATACAAGAATCCCAAGAACAAAAACAACCAAAAGTATGTTAATTATGATATCAAGCATCTCTGTACGTCATATTTTATATCGTTAATAGATCCTTCTCTTTCTCTTCCCTCATCTTCTCTATCAAAGTATTTGTTTCCTTTACAATCTTTTCAACTTCATCTCGCAATCTGTCAGCTTCATCCTCTGAAAGTCCCCCTTTTTCCTCTTCATCTATTTCTTTCATATACTTTTGCCTTACTTGACGAACAGCAACTCTCCCATCTTCTATTCTGTCTTTCATTATTTTTACATATTCTTTTCTTCTTTCTTCAGTTAAGTCAGGAATTTTCACTAACACTCGGTCTCCTTCTACAATTGAAGAGAAGCCAAGATTGGCAGAAGTGATACTTTTCCCTATATTTTCAACTATACCTTTATCCCAAGGTTGTATACATATCGTCTTTGAATCCATTATGCTTATATTTGCAAGATTTTTAACAGGTGATTCGGTATCATAGGCTCTGATAGGAATATCTTCAACTAACTCACTTGTGGCTCTCCCAGTCCGTATTTGTGAGAGATCCTCTTTAATGTGAGCAACACACCTATCTATGTCTCTTTGAAAGGCTGTTAAATCCATATATTTATATGTAAAATATTATGGATTTATTGTATACCAAATGGCAAAATTCAACAAGCCGAGGGACTATTTTCCAAGCTCCCAGACAAGAATTCTTGAGATTTTTATAGGCTCTCCAAATTTCTGAACATTTTCATCTAAAAGGGACTTTATTGTCTTAGATTCGTCTTTAAACCACTTCTGCTGAAGTAGACATTTTTCAGAATAGTACTTATTCAACTTACCTTCTACAATTTTTTCTATCATTTCCTTAGGTTTATTCTCCTCTTGTGCTTCTCTTTCAAAAATTGCTTTAAGTTCTGCTATCTTTTCTTTAGATATATCGTCCTTATCAACAAACTCTGGCTTCATAGCAGCAACTTGAAGAGCAATTTCATGTGCAAATGCTCTAAAGTCATCATTTTTTGAAACAAAGTCTGTTTTACAATTAACCTCAGCAAGAGACACTAATCTACCATCTTTTCCATGCACATAACATTCTATTATCCCTTCCTTTTTTTCTTCCTCTTCTTCTATAGGGGAATCCCATCCTCTTTCCTTTATTAGTTCAACAGCTTTCTCAAAATCTTTCCCAGCATCATCATATGCTATTTTACATAAACCTATCTTTGCCCCAGTCAGATTTCTTAATCTCCCAATAACATCACTCCTTGCATTTACATACTCTACTGCCTTATTAAAATCACCACCACTCTGCTCCAAAGCCTCTTTACATAATCCAATACCAGCAGATGTTTTATCCCTCAAAGCTTTAATATCCTCTAACGATATACTCATATGAACTACCTAATAATTTATTTTATTGCTTTTTCTATTTCTTCCAAAGCTTTTTCTCCTATTCCTTTAATACTCTTAATCTCCTCTCTTCCCATATTCTTCAACATTCTAACATTGGAAATTCCTGCCTCCATTAAAGATTTTACTATACGAGATGACAAATTAAGTTCTTCTATTGATTTCTCATCTTCTTTTGCTTTTGCTTTTTCTGCAGCCTCTATCTCAGCATCTATGTTCTTTTCCTTCTTTACTATCCTTACAACAGAAAACTCCTTATCTGTCTTTACCTTACCCTCTCTCAAAGCCTTCATTCTCTCCCTATCATCTTCCTCCATTTTCTGCTTTCTTTCTCTTTCTTCTAAATATTCTCTATGCAACCTCTCTAGCCTCGCTTCATGATCCCTCCTTAATGAAATTACTGATTCCGCCTTCTTTGTCTTACCACAAATATTTCCAAACAGATTCACAAACAAAGTTATGCTCTTTATGGAATCATCATTTGCAGGTATTGGATAATCAATTACATCAGGATTACAATTAGTATCTATCAGCCCTATTATTGGAATATTCATATTCCTTGCCTCTTTTATAGCATTTTCCTCTACCTTGCTATCGATGACTATAACTGCAGAAGGTAGCTCATCCATAAATTTAATACCATTATATATTTTGTTTAATCTATCAACTTCTTTCTGCATAACAAGCATTTCCTTCTTTACTCGTCCTTCTCCTCCCTTTGCCAAATCCTCTTCCATTTTCAAAAGGTTTTCCACACTTTTTTTAATAGCATCAAAATTTGTAAAAAGACCACCTGGCCATCTTCTGTTTATGTAAAACATCCCATTTTGAAGTGCACAATTCTGTACTATTGTTGCTGCCTGCCCCTTTGTTCCAACAATTAAAATATTCCCTTGCTCACTATATTTCGACAACGCATTTAGGGCCTTCTCTAACTCCTCTGATGTCTTAACCAAATCTATTATATGAATTCCATTCCTCTCCTCATATATGTACTTCTCCATCCTCGGATCCCATGCACTCTTCTTATGCCCAAAATGACATCCTGCTTTTAATAAATCTATTAACTCTGGTAATTGAAAACTTTTATTTTTAGTCTCAGTTTTCTCCAAGACTTCTTTTTTGGTCTCTGCCATATTTTTTCCTTTCCTTTTAAAAAATATTTCTGAAGGGGAATATACTTTCCATATATCACCCAGGATCGGTCAGAAATATATGAGATATTAAACAGGCTGATTATACATGCGAAATGTTACTGATGCAAGTAAATTAAATCTCAATACGCTTCCATTCGTCCTTCCCTATAACTATATGGTCTAAAAGAGTAATTCCTACCAAATCCATTCCCATTTTTAACTTTCTCGTTATATCCTCATCTTCCCTACTCGGCGTGGGATCTCCAGAAGGATGATTATGAGCAATAATCACACTATTTGCATTCAATTCTAATGCTGGAATTATTACATCCCTAGGAGCAATTGATACTCCATCAATACTCCCTATACATATTGTTCTTCTCTTTATCAATTCAAACCTAGAATTAAGAAACAAAGCAACAACATATTCCTGTTTCTTCCTCCCTATATCTTTAAGCACACCATAGGCATCTGCCGAATCCCTTACAAAACATTTATTTGCATCTTGAGGTTCATACAGCCTCCTACCCAACTCTATACCACATAAAATTCTCATAGCGACGACAGGACCTATCCCAGAAATTGAATCTATATCTGTCACCGAAAGACTCTTTCCATCCTCCAATCTTTTTCTAATCAAATACAATGTACTTTTTGCAACAGACATAAAATCTTTCCCCTTAACTCCACTACCTACTATAATGGCTATCAATTCCATATCAGATAGGTTATCAACTCCATATTTCAAACATTTCTCTCTCGGAAGCATATTCCAATACCATACATTCTGAAAATGAAAAATTTCTTAAACCGTTTTTTTCCTATGCTTACGCTCTTTTTTGATATATCGGCAATTTGGATAACCACTACATCCAATAAATGTACGACCCCATTTACCCCTTTTTTCCACTAAATTATTTCCACATTTAGGACATTTTTCATTCAATAGTAGAGGAACTATACCTTTGCACTCTGGATAATTTTCACAAGCCCAGAACTTACCATATTTTCCACTCTTAAGAACAAGCCTTGATTTACAAACAGGACATTCTGTAGGATGAGCATACTTTTCAAAATCTAAATTCTCAACAACTCCAGATATATCTTTCATTCCTGTACACTTAGGAAACTTTGCACAACTTAAAAACTTCCCATACCTTCCAACCCTAACAACCATTTTTCCTCCACAAATGGGACATTTTTCTTCAGAATCTCCAAGTATTACCACATCTTCTTTATTCACATCTTTCAAAGCTTTTGCTATATCTGCCATCAATGGCTTGTACTGTGCATCTATTACTGGAACATATTTCTTTTCACCTCTAGCAATACCATCAAGTTCATCTTCTACTTTTGCAGTATATTCATAGTCAACCAATTTCTTAAAATTATTCCTCAAGAAATTAGTAACAACTCTTCCAACATCTGTTGGATACATCGATTTTCCCTCTCTTTCGACATATCCTCTTGCAGAAATTGTTGAAATGATCGTTGCATATGTTGATGGTCTGCCAATTCCAAGCTCTTCCAATTTTTTAATTAATGAGGCTTCAGTATATCTTGCAGGAGGTACTGTAAACTTCTGCTCATTTGCAAAACTTAGCAGTTCAAATTCATCACCCTTTTCAATTCTAGATATTTTTTGCACATCATCATCACTATTCCTCCCTCCACCGAGAACCTTCCTAAATCCATCAAATATTACTCTCTCACCACTCATAACAAACATGTACTCTGGAGATTTAACATCCTTTGGTACAGTATACACAGTGTGCTGTTCATCATCCTTATTTTTCATCTGACTTGAAAC
>DAOOVU010000010.1:0-19914 GCA_035370505.1 Candidatus Dojkabacteria bacterium
TTATTTATAATAAAATATAATTTAAATTAGCTACACCAAAAAACTTGGGAGATTTGCACTCTAAGCAGTCTGTTGAAGAAAGCTTCCATAGCCGTGTCCATTATATCACATTTTTATTTAATGTACCTAATCATCTCTTTAACTGTTGGACGCCTGTTATACATAAGGCATCCTAATTCAAACAGTTTATACGATAAGAGCAATGCTACAACAGTATATAAAATGCTAACACCTACTCCTGTAATCAATTCCGTAGACGTCAAACTTCCGAACGAATTCCTAAGAAGAAGAGTCATAAAAGATGTAAAAGGCAAATAACTGAAGACTTTAGCAATCAAAGAATCTGGTTGAGTTATCAGTGATTGAAGTAGATATATTGGAAAAATTGATAATATTATGAATACAGAAGAAAGGTTCTTGCTATCCTCTATTCCAGTTCCAACAGCACCAACCCCTATCATCACACTGTCAAAAAATATGAACCCTGCAATAATTAAAAAGAGATTAAGAGGAAGCATATTCCATTCAATACTGCCCCAATTTATTGTGAATGGAAGGTCAGTACCAAAATACCTACTAACCCCAATATACCCTGCAACTCCAAGCCCTATCCATACAATAAACTGTGTCAATGTAACACATGTCAGTCCAATCATTTTTCCAAGCATTAGAGATTTTTTATCAACCATAGATAGCATTGTCTCTATCATTCTATTTTCTTTCTCGCTGGAAACACTATTAAGCATATACGAGGAAGATATGAATACGACCAAGAAGAATATCGCTATTGATGCTACAGGAAGAATAAATTTTTCAAAGCCAAAAGGTTTTACCTTCCCTTCTTCATCATACACATATTTTGAAGATAAGTAGGGCCCTTCAATCATTTTTGCAGTCGTCTGATCCTCAATACTGCTCATGGCTATTCCTTTGAATAATGATTCCATAACAGAAGACGCAGTTTGACTAATGGTCATGTTTCCGTCTTCACCAAAAAAGATTTCATAGCTTAAGTTTGATTTAAAATCAGAAGGTATATGTATCAATACAGATTTAGGATTTTTCATGACTTCATTTTTAACAGATTCTATATCTTCAGCCTTTGCAATTGGCTTTACAAAAACTTCATCAGGGATTACACCTGCATCATCTACTATGTACATCACATCAAATGAGGAAGCATCTTCCATTTTTTTAGAGGAATCAACACTTGAATATCCTGATACAAACATCACAAAACACATAAAAATTGGGAAGAATAGGGTAGAGAACCAAAAAGATTTCCTCTTCACTATCTTCAGATATTCAAATTTTGCTATTGTTAAAGACTTTTTCATGAATTTTTCATTAGATCTATGAATATTTGATTAAGACTAGGATAATCAAGTCTTGCCGAAATAATTTTTGTTCCATTCTGTATAAGTTCTTTTAAGACATCATTCCCATCAATTACTTTATCTTTTGGAATAATTTCAGCTATTTTATTATCAATTACACTTGTATACAGTTTCCCTTCAACAAGAGGTGGCTTTCCATCAAACTCCACAAACAAGTTTGTGCTACCATGCCTCTCCCTTACTTCGTTTATAGCTCCATACTCTAGTCTTTTTCCACTTTTTATAATTAAAATCTTGTCTGCCATCTTCTGTGCTTCATCTATAACATGTGTGCTATATAGGATTGTGACACCCTTTTTAGCTCTTTCAAGAAGAATATCTATAAACATCTGCCTATTAACTGGATCTAAACCTCTAAATGGCTCATCTAAAATTAGAATTTCTGGATCATGAATAAGTGCAATACCAAGCTGAACCTTTTGTTGCATTCCGGAGCTTAATTGTGAAATATATTTTCCTGCAGATTCGCTAAGTCCAACCAAATCTAGGTATTCTGCAGTTTTTCTCATTGCACTGTTTCTCTCTATTCCTCTTAGCTGGGCAGTATAGGTTAGAATATCTGAAACTGTGCTATCTTTGTATAAGCCCCTTTCTTCTGGGAGATACCCAATTACATTATTTAGCTTATCGCTATATTCAACTCCATTGATCAGCAATTCTCCACTATCTGCCGTATATATTTTCAACAAACATCTGATAGTTGTAGTTTTCCCAGATCCATTAGCTCCCAAAAATGCAAAAATTTCACCATCAGCAACTTCAAAAGAGAGGTTATCAACCGCTTTAACATCATTAAAACTTTTTGAAAAATTTCTTACAGTTATGGAGTATTTTGCCATACGACTTCACTTATACCATATCTTGTACTTCTCTGCAAAAGGCCTATGCTGGTGATATAATCTCTATATGAAAATATTAATACATACATGCTGTGCAGACTGTTTTCTTAACACTCTAGACTATTTGGCAGATGAGCATATTCTAGATTCACAAACACAAATTATTTCACTTTTTTACAATCCTAACATCCATCCAAGATCAGAATATTTAGCAAGATTTGATGCATTAAAAAAGGTTGTAGATCAAGAAAAAAGATACAACATTAAAATAGTAACACCAGATTACAAACCAACAGAATACATAGCAAACACCATAGATGTTAAAGATAACAAAAATCTTTCAAGATGCAAGAAATGTTGGGAGATGAGACTCAAGTATACAATCGAATATGCTCTAGCAAATAATTTTGACTTCGTAACTACCACACTTTTAACAAGTCATTATCAAAATAGGGGCCAAATCATAGATATACTCGAAGATCTAACAAAAGAACATGATATTAAGATAATCAAAGTTGATTCATCACATAATTCAAAACATGCAGGATTTTACAAACAGCCTTACTGTGGATGCTGTTTTTCTCTTACAGAAAAAATGCTTCAAAATTGGTCAATAAAGAATGCTAATGGATAGCTACTTCATATTCTTAATAATTTCCTTTCTAGTTATACTTGCAATACTCCTTGCTCTAGCACTCATTAACCCTTCCTCCTCTGAACCAGAGGACACAGAAGATGATGAACAAAAGCATGAAGAATGATTTCGTAATAATTTTGTAATAAATATATCGTATTCTGATATAGACATGCATCAGAAAACTGTATTGATAGTTGAGGATTGTGCTAATCTAGTATTTACTCTTGAATCTTTTCTCAAATCAATAGGATACAAGACAATGCCTGTTTACGATGGCAGTTCAGGACTTCAGAAAGCTCAGCTTAAAGAAGTTTCTTTAATACTTTTAGATATTGGTCTTCCAGATATTTCAGGTCTGGAAGTTCTTGAAAAGGTTAGAAATTTTACGGATAAACCAGTTATTGTCATATCCGCAGACTTCTCATTAAAAAATAAAGTATCAGCATTTACTGGCAGAGCAAATATCTTTCATGAAAAACCGATTGATTTTGAACTCTTAAAAGCACAAGTTGATAGCCTTATGCACAATACACAAATCACAAAAAAACTCATACTGCAAAACAATATAGAGATTGATAGCAGGACTAATACGGTATCAAAAAGCGGGAAGGTTATTAAATTCACAAGCAAGGAATCCGCTTTATTCAACCTGCTAGTTAAAAATAACAAAAATATCGTTTCCAGAAAAACTGCCATAAATGTAATTGATCCTTTTGGAAGAATTAATAATGAGAACTCCATAGATGTTACAATATGCAGGATAAGAAAAAAACTTCATATATCACCAAAAGACGACATCATAAAAACAATTAGTGGAAAAGGCTATTGCCTAGAAAGTAAAATAATTAAGAAATAGGAAAATAAAGAAATACTTTACAATATTCTCCGGCTTTTGACCTTATTTTCATTGTACCTTTGAATTTTTCCTTGATTACCAATCTACAAAATTCCAATCCACAACCTATACTCACACCTTTCTTAAATCCGTTTCCATTATCAGAAAATACACAGACAACACGATTATTTTTCTGAAATACCTTTATACCTATATGTGCATTCGACTTCTTGTTTCTTTCAAATTCTTCTATTGAATTAACTACAATATTCATACATACCCTTGCAAACATCCCTCTGTCACCTAAAATCATTAGCTTCTCATCTCCAGATATATCTACTGTAATTCGAGCACTTCTCATTCTAGATGATACAAGACTTACTAATTTTGTTACTTCTTGCACTGGATAGAAACAATCATTAGAACATTCTCCCCTAATTAAGAGAGTACTTGTATCTAAAATATCATCTATTTCCCTTACTGCTATTGAAAGTTGGTTTAATGCTTCTTTTTTCGTCTCTTCATCAATAGTATCGTCCCTTAGCATACCAGCAATTCCATACACAACACTCATCGGAGTAGATAGGTCATGAAATACTGATCTCCCAATTAAATTAAATAGTTTGTTACTGTTATCACGAGAAGCTAGTGATTCATAGTCTCTTTTTAATTTAGTAATACAGCGTACATATGATCTAACAACTTTCCAAAAGAAATACAAAAATAGAAGGAAAAACCCATAATAGAGAAAAAATATATGCTTTCCATTTAAATATTTCTCAGGACAAAACACATGAAAATATGGAAGAACAAAAAATAGCACAAGGACAAATAATAATTGCTTTCTAAGGCTATTTTCAAATAACTGCCGTTTACAGAAGATAACTATGCATATAATTAGAAATATCAAAAGAATATCTACAAGCGTCTCTTTTGTTTCATCAACAGAGAACACACAAATATTTAGACACAAAGAGACAAAAAGAATAAGGATAAATACTACCGTGAATATATTAACCAATCTTTTTACTTTGTCTTCATATGACGAGTACAACTCAAAATCCTTTTTCATGGTCGGTATTCAGAATCGTAATCAATTTTCATAATAGTATACATTAACCATTACAAAATCATTACACAGTGTATGATATAATTCTGGAATGCAAAATGAATTAAAAATACTCACTGTAAACAATAAAGATGAAGAAAAGAAATTAAGAATTCCTTCAGTAACTGTAAGTAGCGATGAAATACATGATCCTTCTTTTGTAAAATTTACAAAAGATCTGCTATATACTGCGAAGAAAAGCAAAATTCCTGCATGTGGGATAGCTGCTCCACAGGTTGGAGTACATAAAAGGCTTTTTTACATGCTCAACTATGATACTGATGAATGGGAGCTATTCATAAACCCACATGTTGAACCCTTCGGCTTTATGAAAATAACTTTGGAAGAATCATGCCTTAGTATACCTAATGTAGAAAAAGAAGTTTTAAGATACAAAAATGTTAAAGTAAAATACCAAGACATAAATGGAAACGAACATGTAAAAAGATATAGAGATTACAATGCAGTTACAATTCAGCACGAAAGTGATCATTTAGATGGTATACTTTTCATAGATAAGGCAAAAGAGTAAACTTTTATTTAAATTTACATTCTGCCCATATACAAATGAATAGCAAAAAAACAATTTTGATATCGTGTATGCTCCTTTTGACAACAATATTTCTTGTCCCATTTTCTGTGAATGCTCAAGAAATTAAAGTATCAGATGTACTTGGAGATCAAACAGATACAACGCAAACTACAACCACACAAGAGCTTGATCAGCAGGAAACTAAAAGAGAAGAGGATTTTCTTAATCAGCTTCTTTTAGAGATTCCATCTCAAACAGATAATCCAAGTCATACTTTAACCTTCACTGATCCTTCTCCAGACAAAAAAGGTGTTCAGTTAGAAATAGATGGGGGTTCATTCAAAGATATAACCAGTCCATATTCACTTCCAGCCCTTAGTATTGGAGAACATACTTTGAGATTCAAATTTTTTGATAAATACAACACATCACAGATATTGGAAAAAGAGATAGTAATAATTCCAAGGGCTCCTATTATAAATACACCAAATATTACTGATAACAAGTTAATAATCACTGGAAGTGGTCTAGCAAATTCCGAATTGATATTAATTCTTGCGTCTGATGAGAAGATCGTGACTAAACAAGTTGATGTTGATTCTGATGGAAGATGGACAATTACTATAGAGGAAAATATTCCGACTGGTACATATTCTTTTATTGCTTACTTAAGAAAATATGGTTTTGCAAGTAATTTGTCTCAGCCTGTTACTGCGAATGTAGACAAGCAGATAGTTCCCATAACTACAAATACTACCAATAAAGTTCAAAGCACTACTGCTCATTTTTCTTTAGAAGAAATAGATCCTAAGGATTTGAATATAGTTATATCCGAGAATCCTGATCTTCTCATAGTTGTTTTCATCGGCTTTTTCCTAGGTATAATAGTTATGTCGCTTATCTCATCGTACTCCCATAAACATAAAGAGAAGAAAGAAATCAAGAAAGTTGAACATATCATCAAACCAAAAGATGGTGGAGTAAAGAGTAAAACTCTTTTTGAAAAGCTTACAGAAGATCTAAATGGATTGGATCAAAATAAAAAGGAAACAACACCAGTTCAGGAACCTGATATTAAGACTAATGAGGAAGAGAAAAAGGATGAACAGAAACCAGAAGTAAAGGAAGAATTCATATCAAAAATAGACTTCCTTAAAGACTTCAAGAAGTTTGATCCAGATGATGAAAAAGGAAAAGAAAAAGACACTGAGAATATAAAGGTATCACTGACTTCCAAGAATTAGTTCTTCGCCAGGATGGTGAAATTGGCAGACACGCTGCGTTCAGGACGCAGTCCTAGAAATAGGGTGGGGGTTCGAATCCCCCTCTTGGCATATGAAATCAATTCTCCCACTTCCAATTTTCAATACCATAGAAACGGTCATATGAATAGTTCATATTACTGAGGTCTATTCCTTTCCAATTACTACGTACATAGTAAACAAATGAAGGAGAATACAAAAATATTGCTGGAGAATCAGCATTCAAATATTTTTGAAAAAGAAAGTATTTCTGTTTCCTAGTTTCTTTATCTAAAGTATTCCTTGCATCTTCAAGCAGAATATCAACTCTTTCATAATTGTATCCTGATAGATTTAGGTTTGGATAATCACTCTTTAATGAATGCCAAAGATTATATTGATCTGGATCAAGTGTGGTTTCAACTTCAGAAAGCAATATCTCAAAGCTTCTAGTTGCAATAATTTCTTGTGAAAGTCTTGCAAAAGTACATCTCTCTAGTTTTATAATCACGCCTTCCTTTTTGTACAGATCAACTAAAATATTTGCAAGCCTATCGTTAGTCTCATTCCCCAAGTAACTTAATGTAAAAGAAAGTATTTCACCATTTGAAGCTTGATAATATCCACTATTCTCATTCTTTTTGTAATCCTTACCACCAAGAAGTTCAGCAGCTTTACTTGGGTTATATTCATAATCCTCAATATTGCTATTGTAGGCCCAAGATTCTTCTGGTATTGGACCAATTGCTCTGTATCCCCCAGCTTCTAGTTCATTCAAAAGCATATCCTTATCAAGCATATAGTTTAGAGCTTGTCTTATCTCTTTCTCCTTCAGTGAATCCTTCCTAGTATTCAAAAATAATAGCCTTCTTCTATTTACTTCCTTCTTCTCATACATAGAATACTTTCCATATTCACTAACAAAATCAAAGAGCTTCCTATCCCATCCTCCGACTGCATCAAGTGAACCTATTCTAAATGAAGTCTCTAAGCTTTCCATGTCAGGAAATATTTTAAACACTAAAGACTTAATCTGAGGATTAAACGAATCTTCGTCATTATCCTTCAAATACACAGCTGTATCCTCTGTTCTAACAACTTTGTATTTACCACTTCCAATTGGATACTTTGTAAAAGAATCAAAAAGAAGCTGTCTTGGATCTATATCCTTCAATCTATCCATTGGCACAATATATACTGAAACAAGCTCAAAAAAAGTCGGATTTACCTCAGGAAGAGTAAAGCGTACAGTTCTTTCATCAATCTTTTCAACTTTCACATCCTTTATTGCAGTCCCAATAGTATCATAACCATAATCAGAAGCCAGTTTTATTCCAATATTAAATGTAAAAACAACATCATCTACTGTTAATTTTGTTTTATCCTGCCAATATCTATTATCATCTATCACAAAGTCATACACCTTCCCATTTTCAGAAGAAGTCCATTCTTTTGCTATTCCAGGATATGGCTTCCCTTCTTTATCAATATATATTAGTTTCTCAAAAACTAAACTTTGTACACTTTTATCTATATAGTTATTTGTAGTAAACAAAGGATTAAATGATGATATTGCTCCAACAGTCCCCTCTACATACGTATCACCTTCACCAGAACCATTTACCATATTCACAAAATATTTTGATTGCAAGAACAACGCTAGGAATATACCAATAATTCCAAAAACAAAAATATAGCTAAAAGGAATAAATTTTGCAAAAAGCTTTGAGAAAAAAATTGGATAATTCCATATAGCCTCACGAATATCTATCCTCCTATGTGCCTTTCCTCCACTTACATTTCCAGCTATATCACCTAAAACCTCTTTCATAGAAGTCTCAGATTTTTTGTCATATCCTTTTTTCCTACCTGCCATACTATTCATAATATGCTAAGAGGCATACTTCAAAATCAGCAATGACAATACAACCAAAACTACTATCAAGCAGATAGTGAAGTAATAGAGAAATTTCTCCAAACCCCTTTTTGTTCTGTAAACTTCTCCTCCTCCTCCAAACATTGATCCAAGTCCTTCAGCTCTGTTCTGCAAAAGTATTGAAAGAATAAGCAGAACACAAACCACTATTTGAGAAACAAGAAGTATTTGAGTTAAGTTACCTAACATGACGCAGATTATACACCATAACAACTAACCTTTTCCAATAATCCAGCTACGCCTTGTCTAATTCTTTGTACAAAGACAGTAGGAAAGAAGATAATACAGAAACTGAAACTATACTTACTGCAGTGCTAACTGTAAAACTTTCAATATGTAAACTTCCTGCATTAACTTCCTCAAATAAATATGGGGTGATTGTAAAATCAATCATAAACATCTTCAATACAATTAAGCATACAGAAAGGATAATGCTATTCATTAAGAAATATGTTAGGAAATTACACTTAACAGTAAGAAATTTAAGTATAGGGACTGAACATAAAATTGCTAAAGATAGAAAGGCATATGTGCAAACCAAATACTCAAACCTTACGGGAAGATGTATACCTTTTCCAAAAGCATCAAAAACTAAATAAATGATAAGGAAATTAACAAAAAGTCTTTTAATGCTTTCCCTCATTTTTTAACAATGAAACAATTTACACACCAACAGGATACTATGTTTAGAACAAAATTACAAAATAAATAATTTGCTGTATACTGTTCATAGAACAATGTACTGCCCTGTAAATACCAAAACAAAGATAATGGCTACCATAGGTCCCTCTTCATGGGATGATACAATCCTCAGAGGAATGTTTGACAATGGAATGTCTCTTGCACGGATAAATGCATCTTTTGCGGATTTTAATGAGCTTCAAAGAGTCTCTACACAACTCAGAGCAATATCTCCTAGAATACCAATAATTCTTGATACACAAGGGAATAAAATAAGGATAAAAAATCTCTCGTCTCCTACATTGATAGAGGATACTGTAATTCTCTCCTCAGAAACCGTTTCAAAAGAGGTTATAAATGTTACATATCCTAATTTGCACCAATATGTGACCGTTGGATCCGAAATTATGCTTGACGATGGGAATATTAGATTAAAAGTTTCTTCAATAATTGGATCAGATATACATTGTGATGTTGTTCAGGGAGGATTACTTAAACCAAATAAGACTGTCAATATACCAAATGCTAATCTTCCTTTTCCAATTCTGACAGAAAAAGATAAAGCTGATATACAATTTGCAGTACAGCATAATTTTGATTTTGTGTGTGCATCTTTTGTTAAAACAGCAAATGATGTTCTATCAGTAAAAAATCTTCTAAGAAACTCCAATGTTGGCATAATATCAAAGATAGAAAACAGAGAAGGAGTAAAAAACTTTGATGACATTATGAAGGAATCAGACGCAATAATGATAGCAAGAGGAGACCTCGGAGTAGAAATGAACTTTGAAGTTGTACCGATACTCCAAAAGCAATTTATTTACAAATGCAGAATGGCTGGAAAGCCAGTAATTGTGGCAACACAAATGCTCGAATCTATGACAAGCAACACAAATCCAACTAGGGCAGAAGTCTCTGATGTTGCGAATGCAGTAATGGATGGAGCAGATTGCCTAATGCTCTCTGCTGAAACATCTACAGGAAAATATCCATTAGAATCCGTCATCGCTATGCATAAATCTATACTTGCATCCGAATTGGTTATGAGACCTACGCCAATCAATGGAAATACTGATGCTGGAATAGATACAGATCAAATAGCTTTAAGTCTTTTTTCAATATCTCAAAAACTACCAATAAAAGCAGTTATTATTATCTCTGATAATCAATCTACTGTGGGAAGTATAAGCAGACATAGGTTCAATATTCCAATATATGTTGTAAGTAGTCATCTAAGTAGCATAAGAAAAAACGACCTATACAATGCCGTAAAAACATGCTATATACCTAATCTTTCTTCTGATAGGGATAACGCTGTAAAAGACGCAGTTGAGCATATTTATGCCCTTGGAGAGTTTAATTTTTCCGATAAAGTTGCTATTATTAGCGGTAGCTCAATTAAAAATAGGAAAGAAGACAGTATTCTCGAAATCACAGTAGTCAAAGATATACTGCAATAACTAGGTGACGTAGCCAAGTTGGTTAAGGCCATGGTCTGCAAAACCATTATCATGGGTTCGAATCCCATCGTCACCTCCAACTTTAATTCGCTGGGATGGCGGAATTGGCAGACGCGCGGGACTTAAAATCCCGTTCTAGAAATAGAGTGGGGGTTCGATTCCCCCTCCCAGCATTATGCATCACAATTGGGCTTGTTATACCAGTCTATTCAACATCATCAAACTTGTCTAAGTCGGAATTTCCACATTTTGGGCAAACCTTCACAGGGACAGCACCTTCATAAACATATCCGCAAACTAGGCATTTCCATCTCAACCACCTGCTGTCTAAATCCTCAACCAGATGGCTTCCAGATTGATTAATGGAATTAATATCACCAGAAGATCCCCCAGCCCCATTACTCCCATTATCAACGCCTCTACTCAATATATCCTCCATCTTTTAATCTTTCTAAAATTAGATCAAAAGTCTGTTTCTCATCAATATTAGTAGAATCTATTACTAAATCATTGTACAACAAAGGATCATTGTACTCAATACCGTATAGATTCTTGTATCTTTTTGCATCTGTCTTCTGCCTTTTTTGCAAATCAATAACAGCACTTAAAAATACCTTGACTTTACCACCTATACTTAAATCAGGAAGTTTGCTTACACTTCTAATAGCTCGTCTATACAATGAAGCATGAATCCAAACTTTTGCAGTACATGGAATTCCTTCCAATGATGCTAGTCCAGCAAATATCTTTGAATCAATAACTACACCTCCTTTACTAGCCTTCTTTCTTAAATATGTATCTATTTCCCTATCAATTTTAAATATTTCTTCTTCCCTTTCTTTTGTTAAAAAATCCTCTAAATCTTCATACCCCATTTCCTTAACTTTTTTTCTCATTAGTTCACCGCCGTATACATACTCCAAATCAAAATACCTCGCAAACATTTTGGCTATTGTTGAACACCCGCTTGCCCCAGGTCCTCCAAAAACTAAAACATAATCTTTTCTCTCTTTCTCGTTCATATTAATATATAGTATAGTGTTACTTACACACTATGTCGAGAAATATAACCAAAACAAAAAATACAAAAGGCAAACCATCATTGCACCTCAAATGTGATAAGTACATTCTCAATTTTACAATAGCTATGGCTATTTTTGGCGCAATTATGATATTTGACGCCAGTGTATATAAAGCGAATGAGTCTTTTAATGATCCTTTTCATTTTCTAAAACTTCAAGCAATATGGCTTTTACTTGGTGCAATTTTTGCTGTTGTAATGTATTTTTATGATTACAAAAAACTTCTTAAACTTTCTCCATTGATATTTGCATTTACAATAATCTCACTGATAGCAGTACTGATATTTGCTCCAGAAATAAATGGTTCAAGAAGATGGTTCTCATTTGGAGGTTTGCCTCAAATACAACCAGCTGAATTTGCAAAGGTAGCCACAATACTGTACTTAACAAGATGGCTTGGAGGAGACAAAAACTCCCTCTCACACTCAGGGAATACATTTAAAAATATCTTTTTCAAAACATTAATCAGCTTTTGTATTTTAATTTGCCTAATTATAATTCCAATTTTTCTTGAGCCTGATTTAGGAACTACTGTAATCATAGCTGTTACTGCATTTGCTATGTTTTTTGCAACAAGTGATGAAAAAAGACACAGGAGATACACAGCACTTGTCTTAATTCTCGTATTTGTCCCATTAGGACTCATTGCAAGTATATTAGAACCATATAGAATAAAAAGAATTGCCACATTCATGCATCTACTAGTCACAGGAGAAGTCTCGGACCCTCAACAAACTGGTTATCAAATTCAGCAGATACTCATCGGCATAGGATCAGGGGGATTGTTTGGTACAGGATTTGGACAGTCTAGACAAAGATTTGGATATTTAGTAGAAAATACAGCTTTTACAGATTCCATTTTTGCAGTTATTTTAGAAGAGATAGGATTCTTGGGAGGAACAATATTAGTAGGCTCATGGATACTTTTTCTATGGAGAGGATTAAAAATTGCAGAGAATGCTCCAGATAAACAAGGAAGAATGCTTGCCTTAGGCATAACAATATGGCTTACTTTACAGGCATTCATAAACATGGCTGCGAATATCGGATTAATTCCTTTAACTGGAATTCCTCTTCCATTACTCACATATGGAGGATCTAGTACTATCGTAACACTAATGGGAATTGGTATACTACTAAATATAAGTAAGTACAGTTCAAAAAATAAAAATGAAAAGTAGAAATATATCGGACAAAATAGTAGTAACAGGAGGAGGATCAGGTGGACATGTGTCTTGTGCTGATGCCATAATTACTGAATTGCATGAAAGATATAATCTTAGTGATTCAAATTTTCTTTACATTGGAGGAGATTTAGGATTGTCTGGAGAAAAATATGGGAATTCCTTAGAAATCAGATATTTCAAGGATGCTGACTTCAACAAACAATTCATAAGGAGTGGGAAGCTACAAAGAGTTTTTTCTGTAAGATCAATCATCTTACTGTTTAGAACATTTCTTGGTTTTGTTGACTCATACAAGATATTAAAAGTGTTTAGGCCAACTATAATCATTTCCACAGGTGGCTATACTACTGTACCAGTATGTATGGCTGGAAAAATTTTAGGAGCAAAGATATATCTGCACGAACAGACATCAACAGTCGGACTATCAAATAAAATAGTATCAAAATTTTCTGAAAAGGTATTTTTGACATATACTACATCACAGAAGTACTTTGACAAGAGAAAGTGTATACATGTGGGATGTCCCGTTAGGAAAAGTATTTTTTCTCATGAAGGAAAAGGAAAGTATATTCAAACAGTTAACGAAATGATTTTAAATAAGGAAAAGTATCCACTGATTTACATATCGGGTGGAGGATTAGGATCTCATACTATAAATACAGCAATAATAAGTGATTTAGAAAAATTTCTAAATAATTTTCAAATAGTTCTTCAAACAGGAGATAGTCAATCATACAAGGATTATGACAATGCTTTGAATGCTATATCAAAACTTCCAGAGGAATTAAAAAAAAGATTCCTACCTGTCAAATATGTTGATGAGGAATGGATAGGATATTTGTATAACAATATAAACGCATATGTCGGAAGAGCTGGAGCAAACACTGTTTATGAAATTGGCATTTTAAGAATTCCATCTGTTTTTATTCCAATTCCATGGGTAACACACAATGAACAGGAAGAAAATGCTAAAATACTCGTCAAAGTCGGACTGAGTGAAATAGTAATGGAGTCTTCTCTTTCCTTTGAAACTTTGAATGAGGCTTTAGTTGCAGTGCTTGCACAAGGAAGAAAAGTAGATGAAGAAGAACTTAACAGAACATTTAGAACAGATGCTGTTCAAAAATTGATTGATAATATAAATATAAAATAGAAAAAGTATACAAAAATGAGTGATTTAATCATAAGAGGAGGAAATAAATTATCTGGAGAGATGACTCCTGCAGGAAATAAGAACTCTGCACTCCCTGTCATTTGTGCTTCTCTGCTAACAAATGATGATGTAATAGTAAGGAATGTACCAGATATTACTGATGTCGAGAAACTTTTAGATTTAATGAAGGATATGGGGTCAGTTATTGATTGGGACAAGCAGAAATGTATTCTTAAGATAAACAATTCCAATTTTAAGCAAGACTTTTCTAAGGAAACATTTCCCCTTGGAATGCGTGGTGCTATTTTACTCCTCGGACCACTTGTTACAAGAGTAAAGCATATTGAGATAAGAGAGGAAATAGGAGGATGCTCATTAGGAATAAGAGAGATAGATCCTCATCTGGAAATACTTGAAAAATTTGGTGTAGATGTACAGACTAACGGCTATATAAAAATAAGTGTACCAGATACTTTAAAAGGGGCAACACTATGGCAGGAATATATGAGTGTTACCACAACAGAAAACTTCCTCATGGCATCAGTGAAAGCTAAGGGCAAATCAGTAATGGTAAATTCTGCCTCTGAACCTCATGTTCAAGATTTATGCAATTTTCTTATTCAAATGGGGGCAAAGATTACAGGCGCAGGAAGTTCCATACTTACTGTTGAAGGGGTAGATCATCTTCACGGGACTGATTTTACAATCTCATCTGATCATCATGAAATTACGACTATGCTTGCTCTTGGAGCAATCACAGGGGGTACAGTAAGGGTAAGAAAAGCCATTCCAGAACATTTTCCACTGATTAACAGAGAGTTTAAGAAATTTGGAGTTGATGTGAAATATTCAGGAGATACTGCTTTTGTAGAGAATTGTGGAAATCTTGTAATTGAACAACCATATACCAAAAATATGCTTCCAAAGATAGAAGCCGCTCCATGGCCATATTTTCCTGCTGATTTAATGCCGTTGATGATAGCTTTAGCAGTAAAATCTGAAGGGAGCATCATGTTCTGGAATAAACTTTATGAAGGAGGATTCTTTTGGATCCCAGAAATGATCAAGTTCGGAGCACATATTGTAATGTGTGATCCTCACAGGATTATAGTCTACGGCAACAAACCTCTTTCACCAACTAAGGTATCAGCACCAAATATAATCAGAGCAACAGTTGCACTTGCGATGGTGGCACTTTCCATAGATGGAGAAAGTGTGATTGAGGATGCTGATGCTATCAAGAGGGCTCATCCTAATTTCGCAGAAAACTTACACAAGCTTGGAGCAGATATAGAATGGAAGTAGAGCAATTTAAACAGCTCCCAATTTCTTAAGGTAATCAGGAACTTTGTACAAATTAATAGAATTACTAGCCTTCAATAGAACAGCAGTTTTTCTCCCTTCTAGCTCTGACAATCTTGAATTAAGCATAGCAGCGACCTCATCTGCTGAGTCAACCCTTTCTCCGACTCCAAATTCATTATAATAATCACCAAGGTAATACACTTCATCAAAACCACATTTTTTAACAAATTCTCCAATTTCTTTATGCTTACTTGGACAAACATAACCTAATTCTTTCATGTCTCCAAGCACAACAATAGTATGATAATCCCCTTTGTATAGCTTACAGAAAGTTTCAAGAGCCATCATCATAGAACTTGGATTAGCATTATAAGCATCATTTACAATCACCAAATTTTCACCATATTCCAACTTTTCAAAGCGTGCTTCTGAACTTTCGTAAGTGGAGATCTCAGCAATGCATTTATCCATGCTTATACCAAGCATGTTTCCAACAATAATTGCAGGCATAGCATCATACACAAAACCCTCTCCATACACTTTCAAGTTGACACTCAAAGTATTATCTCCATAGTATGTAAATTTAAAATGTGTTCCTTCTCCATCTACAACTACATCGCTTATCTTAAAATCTGCCTTCTCGTCTTTTCCATATGTCGTCAAAGGATAATCTCCAGTATACACATCATATATTCTTCTGAGCATCTCATCATCAATGTTTAATATCAGTGGTTTACCAGTTCTTCGCATATAGTCAGCTAAATCCTTTTTCTCTGCATATATATCTTCTATGCTTCCTATTTTTTCTGCATGTACAAAGCCGATATTAAGAAGTATTCCAATATCTGGATCTACTGAATTAACATGCCATGCTATTTCGCCCTTTCTGTCCATAGCACACTCCAAAATGATAACATCATGATTGTCATATTGACTCAACAATGCAGCGTTACCCCATACAGTATTTGAATGATCAGACCACAGAACTTTCTTCTCAGATTCCAAGATATGGGCTAACATACGCTTTGTTGTAGTTTTTCCAGTACTCCCTGTAATAGCAATAATAGGTTTATCTATAAATGAGGAGGCATAATTCAATACCTTTTCAAGACCTTCTTGTATACTATCAACTAGAATAATTGGCTTACTACACTCAGAAACAAAAGAACTTTTCGCATTTTCACAAAATGAACAAGAAGCTCCATTTTCTAAAGCAGTTTTAATGAATGAATGACCATCAAAATTCTCTCCAACTATTGGAATATATATTGTGCCTGTGACACTACTTCTAGTATCGTAGCTGAATCCAGTAAAATATGCAGAGTCATCATAATTAAGTATTTCAAACTCCGGAAATCTTTCTTTAATATTCTTTAGAGGAATTTTCATTGGTATCATTGTATACAATACCTCATTGCCAGTCAAATGGATCTAACAGAGTTTATCGGTCAAATATAATTCTAAAAATCTGAATAGAGTTATAATCAATTTCTTTTATTAGCAACAAAAATAACAAGCCTAGAGAAATATAGTCAATCCTATAATGATTTTCTCTTGACGTACCAATATTGCAGTGTTACATTAGTGGCAGGAAGTGGAAAAAAGTGGTGAATAATGATATAGTAGTTTTATGCTCATAGGAGAGTACAAAACAAAAATAACAGAAAAGAAAAGACTATCACTTCCAAAAAAATTTAGAAATGAGATAGGCGATGATCTCATTCTAACTAGGGGTTATGAAAGTGCCCTTATCTTAGTAGATAAGAAACTTTGGGAAAACATAGCCCATGATGTACTAAAAGGCTCTTTTACAAGCAAAGATATTAGAGACACTAGCAGATTCCTAGTAGGAGGAGCAAAAGAAATACAACTTGACACACAAGGTCGTTTTGTTGTTCCAGAGTCATTACTTGAACATGCTGGACTCAAATCAGATGTAATATTTCTTGGCTTAATCAATTGGATAGAGATTTGGGACCTACAACAATGGCAAAAAAGATTAGACTACCTAAAGAAGCATGGTGAAGAGATAGCAGAGGAGATAAATAAAATGAATAGTACTAACACCAATGAATAAAATACATGTCCCAGTACTACTCGAAGAAACAATACAATCCTTGAATATCCAACCAGATGGTTTTTACATAGATGGAACACTCGGAGATGGAGGACACAGTATAGAAATATTGAAAAAGTTATCAAACAAAGGACTACTTGTAAGTATAGATCATGATCCATATGCCATAGACTTTGTAAAAAAATATTACAAAAAATACATGTCCCAAAATTGGAAAATCTGCAGATCAAATTTCAAAGACATAGACAAAATATCTCAACAGATAGGCAGAACTCCTGATGGCATAATTTTAGATTTAGGAATTTCCTCAAGACAACTGGAAGATTCTCACAACAGAGGATTTAGTTACAATGAGGATAGTGAGCCACTGGACATGAGAATGGATACAACACTAAATGTAACTGCCAAGGATCTTTTGAATATGCTTTCAGAAAAAGAATTGTCATACATATTTAAAAAGTATGGAGAAGAAAAGTATTCTTCTAAAATAGCAAAAGCTATTAAACATAATATCTCTGATATCAACACCGTTGGAGATCTTAAAAGAATTATCTACAAAGTAGTGCCGGCAGATAACTCTAACCTTAAGAACCCTTCTCGCAGAGTCTTTCAGGCTCTGCGAATAGTGGTAAACGATGAGTTACATAACTTAGAACAAGCGTTAGAGAACTCTTTTAAGATCTTGAACAAAAACGGAAGAATTTCAATTATTTCCTTTCACTCTCTGGAAGATAGAATTGTTAAAAAATTCTTTTTAGAGAAGCAGAAAAGCGGAGAAGGAATTTTGCTGTATAAAAGCTATATTGCCCCAACCGATACAGAAATTATACAAAATCCTAGATCCGCTTCTGCAAAATTAAGAACTTTAATTAAAAAATAAGCAAAATGAAAAAAACTGTCCAGCTAACAAAAAACATACCACTTCTTGTATTTGTAATATCTCTTATTTCATTTGTCTTTTCTCAGCTTGTCATAAATTCAATATTGGCACCATTAGGGACACAACTACAAAGCCTTAATAGGGAAAAAAATTTTTTAGTTGAAGAGAATCGTACAATGGAAGAACAAATTGCGAAAGCGAATTCAATAACAGTTGTGCGTAAATTAGCAGATAAGTCACTATCTCTTTCAACAGCACCAAAAACTTCCATATATTTAGAGAAAGATTCTCTTGTTGCAAATCGACAGTAAATGTCAAAACTTAATCATTTGTACAAAAGAAACACAAAAAAGGCCACACATAGGACTCCATCTGTCCCACATCTAAGCAGTATTGCCATTTTAGCAATACTTGTATCTAGTATCGGCATTATCGTGATTATCCAAGCATTTAGGTGGCAAATTATCTATGCTGAAAAATTTAAAGATCTATCGAGAAATCAATATTCAAAAAATGAAGAAGAGACCCCACAAAGAGGCGTTATACTCGCAAGTGATGGGACTGTTTTAGCTATAGATCAGCCTGTGTGGAATGTTTATGCAACATTAAGCATGAATAAAACAGAAAGAGATCTATTCTTTAGTAAGAAGGATAAATTTGTAGCGGAAGTATCAGGTATTTTAAATTTAGAGCTTGAGGAAATAAACTCAAAAATTACAGATGATTTTGTATATGTTCCTCTTGCTAAAGGTGTTTCTACTGAGAAGAAGAAAGCACTACAAGAAGCAAATATTTTTGGAGAAGGAACAGAAGGTTTCGGCTTGTATTTTGAGAAGGAAGAGCAAAGAGTATATCCGAATGGTCAATTAGCTTCCCATGTTCTTGGCTTTTTAGGAAAGAATGAGAAGGGAGAGCAAGTTGGACAATATGGTATACAAGGATACTATTTCAAAGATATTGCTGGAAAATCTGGATATTCATATGAAGAGAAAGATTCATCAGGTAATGTAATACTAACATCAGAATATGAACCTGTTCTTCCAAGAAGTGGAAAAAATTTCAAATTAACAATTGTTCCAAATATCCAAGCAAAAGTTGAGGAGATTCTTGAAAAAGGAGTTAAATCGGCTAGAGCAAAAAGTGGCACGGTAATAATAATGAATCCAAGAACTGGTGCAATTATAGCAATGGCAAACTATCCAACATACAATCCTAGTGAATATTGGAGAGTTTCAGAACCATGGATTTTGAAGAATAGAGCAATATCCGATGTCTATGAATATGGATCTGTTCAAAAACCAATTACATTTTCAATAGGTATAGAAACAAAAGCCATTGAGCCAACATACACGTGTAATGATGCAACTGGATACCTAGATTTGTACAAAGCAACAGGATATGAGGATCTAAAAGGTAAAAAAGTTTACACTTGGAATAGGGCAGCAGCAGGTCTTCAAGATATTGCTGATATATTTAAGAATTCAAATAATCCATGCACTGCACAAGCAGCTTTAAAAGTTAATTCTTCTGAATATTATTCATATTTGAAAGATTTTGGAATCGG
>DAOOVU010000011.1:0-1612 GCA_035370505.1 Candidatus Dojkabacteria bacterium
TTTTAGTATAACAGGAACTGGTACGGCCAGTGTATCTGGTGCTCCTACATTTTTAAGTGGTAATATGGGAACTATAAGTAAAACTTCTTCTTATACATTCAATGTTTTTCCAGGAACATATAGTTTTAATGAAACATTACCTGATGGATGGAGCTTGGTTGGTAATGCTTGTACCAACATAACTATAGGAAATGGAGATTCTAAAGATTGTACAATTACTAATGCCAAGAATGGTTCATTAACTATAGTTAAAAAGGCATTGCCTGCTTCCACAGATAGTTTTAGTTTTGCATTAATGAGTGGTAGTACCACTATCAATAGTTTTAATTTAGCTGATAATTCAGATACAACAGATGCATCGGAAACATTCTCGTTGTTGCCTGGAAATTATTCCGTATCTGAAGGAAACTATAGTAACTGGGGAAAAACAACTTCTTCATGCACTAATGGTAATAGTGTTAGTAGCATTACTTTGAATTCTGGAGATTCCGTTACTTGCACATTTACTAACACGAAGTATGGCTCGATATCTGGGTATAAGATTAATGATGCAGATGGAAATTCAGGAACGACTACTGATCAAAGTTATGTTAGTGGATGGAACATTGAACTTTGGGATTCTTCTGCGGAAAGGAATAAACTCAATGAAACGGTGACATCTACTGATGGTAAATATACTTTCACTAACATCCTCCCAGGAACATATAGGGTAAAGGAAGTGTTAAAAGCAGGATGGGCTGTTTTAACTGTTAGTGAACAGGAAGTTGTTGTTTCAGCTGGGGAGAATAAAACCGATGTTAATTTTATAAACTATAAGGAAGGGAGTATTAAAGTAGTTAAAAATGTAGATGGAAATGGAGATGGGGATCTTAATGATGATGTAGATATAATAGGAGCGACTGATTGGAAATGGAAGCTTGGTTCTGTTGAATATAGTACTGGGAAGACAATATCTAATTTGCGACCAGGTGAATATGCTATTTCTGAGGTAGGTAAGGATAATTATCATTTTGTTTCATTGTCTTGTACTGGAGGAGCAGACATTACCATAAGTGCTAATGAGGCAAAAGTGAACCTTAAGTCTGGGGAGGAAGTGACTTGTACATACACTAATGCTAGGAATTTGGGAAAATTAATTATAGTCAAGAAAGTAATTAATGATAATGGAGGAACAAGAACAGCGAAAGAGTTTTCATTTAAAATAGATTCTGAAAATGCACAGTATTTTAATGAAGACAATCAAAATAAATTACTAAGTAGAATGGAGTTTACAAGATATTCTGGACTAACCCACTCTATTACGGAAGTTGAAGCTAATCAATATGGGTATGCTACCACATATAATAATTGTACAAATGTGACAATTCCATACAATGGAGAGGTAACATGTGAGATAGTAAATGATGATGTAGCCCCAATGTTGACAGTAGTAACGAAGGTAATCAATGATAATGGAGGTAATGCTATGGTATCAGATTTTGGGGTTAAATTAAATGGAGGAGTATTAACATTTGGTGATGGGGTAACAGACACGAGTACAAGTACAACAGTATACACATCAACACCAGCTGTGAAATCTAATACAGAATACTCCTTGAGTGAATCAGATATT
>DAOOVU010000011.1:1712-12668 GCA_035370505.1 Candidatus Dojkabacteria bacterium
ATATGACTGGGTATAGCTCAAATGGATGGAGTTGTACTGGTGGTGGAACATTATATGGCGAAAATAATAACAAAATAATGCTGTCAGTAGGACAAGAAGTTGCATGTACCATCACTAATACAAGTACTTATGGAAAGGTAACTATTAAAAAAGTTACAGATCCAAATTCTGATTCGACAACAAGTTTTGATTTTACCGGAAACATATGGAGTGGTGCAAAATCTCTTAAAAATGGAGAAACTATTGTAACATATGTTATTCCAGGCAATTATAATGTTGAAGAATCAAGCATAAACGGTTGGGTTCTATCAGGGATAAGTTGCAATGATACTGATAGTGGTACTGATTCTACAAACTCGAGAAAAGTCTCTATAAATGTATCTAATGGAGAAGATGTACTATGTACTTTCACAAATACAAAATTAGGAAAGATACATGGATACAAATATGAAGATAAAGATGGAGATGGAACTCGTGATGATGATGAATCTGGAATAGAAGATTGGAGTATTATGATTAAGGACTTATCGGATTCAAGTTCTAGCTATATAACAGCATATACAAAAAGTTCCCCATTGGGACTATATGAATTTACTAATCTTATTCCAGGACACACCTATTCAATAGAAGAAACAGAAGTGCTAGGTTGGACTCAGACATCTTCAATTCCTGGAAATATTACTATATCAGCAGGAAGTGATACAGAAGTTAATTTTGGGAATTTTCATTGGGTAAACATAACTGTTACAAAAGATATTGTAAGCCCGGATTCTAAAAAAGTAGTGGATGGCACTAGTAATGACTTTACAATTTATTTGAAAAAAGATAATAGTGTCATTGGTTCTAGTGGTATAAATGAAAATAAATCAGCAACTTTTAATGTACATGAGCCTGGACTGTATACTATCTCTGAAGCTGAAGATAGTGATTATGATCAATTAGGATGTGCAATTACTATTCCTAGTGGAAGTATAGAGGCAAAGAATTTCCAAGTATACAGTGGAGAAAGTTATTCTGTGGTATGTACTAACAAACAGAAAAAGGGGAAAGCAATAATAAAGAAAGAAGTGATATATAAAGGGAGTAAAGATGTTGTTTCAGATCAAGAATTTCCAATTGTATTCAAAGATTCACAAGGTGCTACAATCCAAAGTGGAATTATATCTGATGGCAGTAATGGAAAAGTATCAATGACAATTGAAAATCTGAACCCAGGGAATTACTCCTTTAGTGAAGGACAGGTAGAAGGATATACTCAGAAGGGATGTTATCGAGAAGAAGGTGAGTCAATGACTACGGATAAGATATCTATTAAAAGCAATGAGAGTGTAACATACATTTGTGAAAATGAAGTACTTACTCCATACCTTAAGATCGAAAAAGGGAATAACACTAATGGAGAAACAAAGATGCCTGGGGATGATGTATCTTACACAATTACAATAAGTGCTCCAAATGATGAATATGACAGTGACAAATATATTGTAAATAATGTCAGTGTCTTTGATATCCTTCCTGCAGGGTTTAAGTATGTCAAAGGAAGTGGGTCTGTTGAATCATCTATATCAGGAAAGATATTGCTTAATGAACCAGAATATAGTGAAATCGACTATGCTGAATGGACATTAGGGAAAATAGAAGAAGGGGAAACTATTACACTTAAATATGCAGCATTAATTTCTGAAGACCAAGAGGCTGGAACATATCCTGATATGGCTTGGGCAAAAGGATTATCAGTACTAAGTGATGTTGTTATGGGCAATGTGAGTTTAGGAGAAAAAACACCGTTTGTAAGCTCCGAAGTAGCTGTTGGAAGTGTTGAAGGCATTGAAGAAGGAGAAGTATTAGGAGCTTCCACCACAATATATCTTCCAGATACTGGAGCAAAAACCTACATAATACTGGTGTCTTTGATCAGCATAATTCTAGGGTTATTTATGATATTACCTAAATCTAAAAAATTTGCCAAAACATTTTCAAAGGTAATATGTGTAATTATATTCTCTACTATATTAGTAATACCAATTTCAGTATTTGCATCAAATGAGTACATTGATGTAAAAATTGAAAAACCAAAATCCCCTACCAATGCAAATCAATTCAGTATCGCATTTGTAGCAATGACTTCAGATACCTCTCCAATTAAAGTTCAATGTTTTAAAGAAGAAGAATCTGTTCCATTCCAAGAAGTTGAGGGGAAAAGTGGTATGTGTGTGGCGAAAGTTGATAAAAGTGGAACATACAGTTATTATGTTCTTGCTAAAACTGATTCTGGAATGGAGAAAAAATCTGAGTCTGTAGAAGTAGTTGTAAATCTTGAAAAGCCAAAAAGTGTTGTAGATTATTCAAAGATTGGAAATATACTGAAATTCAAAACGGCAGATGATGGGGTTACCAGTAAGATTCAAATTTTTAGATCTGAACAGTCATCATTTGTAGCTGACAGTGATACTCTTATTCATACCATGGATGTAACTCCAAATACTGAATATACATGGACTGATAGTTCTTCTGAAAGTGATAAAGTTTATTACTATGCTATTAGAGCAGTTGATAGCACAGGGAATGTATCAGAAATAGTTTCAGATGAGAAAGTAATAACTGTACCAGCAAAAGCAGGAACAGTTAAAACTACTCAACAAGTTCAAACGGCAGTTACTGTAGTAGAATCTCAAGAGAACGGATCTATTGCAGGGGCATCAGATACTAAAGTCAACTCTGAAACTGGAACTACAGCCGATACAGATGAGGGTGTTGTAAAAGGAGATGCCACGGAGGAGTCTCAAACCAATGAACAGGAAGACAATGAAGATAGTAAGGAAGAACAATCTGTGAATGAAGATAAATCGGACTCTAATGTTGTAAAGAATTGGTATTTATGGGTTGGTGGATTGCTAATACTAGGCTCGATTGGTTTTTGGTATGCAAAGAAGCATAAACAAGTACAATAGAAAAACTTTGCTAGGAGTATTACTACTCCTAGCAGGTCTTCTTGTGTTAGTACTTACATATTATCCTGTAATTTCGGCATATATTTCTCAGTATAGATCACCTACCCCATCAACAAGTAATGTAGTTTTGTCTACAAATGATGATAATATTACAGAAAAAATTGATAACAATACAGAAAAGATTTTCTTAGACCCATATTTTGGTGTATACATTCCCAAAATTAAAGCAAATTCCAAGATTACAAAAAATGTATCACCATACGATGAAGAAGAGTACACAAATGCATTACGAACTGGAATTGCACATGCTAAAGGTACTTCAACTCCAAATCTTTCAGGAAATGTATTTTTGTTTGCCCATTCTGCGGTTAATTTTTATGAGAGAAATAAATATGATGTTTACTTCTACTTATTAAGTGAACTTGAACAAGGGGATGTTATTTATGTTAGCTATGAAGGGAAAATATACAAATATGTTGTTTTCGAAACTAAGATAACAACAAAAGATGACACAAAATACCTGAGAGACTATGATACAAGCGATACTCTAACTATTATGGCATGTTATCCCCCCGGTATGAACTGGAAAAGATTTATAGTAATGGCACACAGAGACAGCACCGAGCCTGTCATTATTCAGTAACTTTTACACCACCAAAAATTGCAGTACCAGTTATTTTCAAAACAGGCTTTTCAATATCTCTTTCATCTAATTCTGTCTCCCAAGTACCAAAAATACTCTCACCATTAACAATAACTCTACAATTCTTAGGAACTATCACATCAACAGCTCCAAGTACGGTATTAATCTCAAGTTTAGCTCCAGAATCTGAGACAACACACTTTGTTAAATCAAGTAAATATCTTCCAAATATGTTATCTATGGTTCCTCCTGTAAAATCCTTTGAAACAAGCTTCTTAGATGTATTCCAAAAGATTCTTGTATCATCTATATAATTATCATCTACTTTATCTTGATCGTTATCTTCTTCATCTTTTTTGCTTGATTTCTCTTCAGCACTACAAAGAACTGAAACTCCTGCTCCCATGAGTATTATTGGCCAGAAGAAACCATGTAAACTAATGTTAAATAATGTGTGGCATAAAAGAAATACACCTACACATGCGATGAAAATGCCTGAAACCGTACTCTTGTGTGCAATTCTGTGAATACCTCCAGCAACAATTATCAATGGCCAAAAATCAAAAATTATTGAATAGATGATATGCCAAAAATCAAACTGCCCTAAAGCTAGAATGATACCCAACGCCACAAGAAAAGCTCCCAAGAAATATTTATCTTTATTTTTCATATACATTACATATTAAAGTTAAAGAAATTACTTATTCTTACGACTCGTATCAGCCTTTACGGTTTTTCTAGCAGATTTAGCAAAAGTATCAAATTTGTCTTTCATATCTTTCCTGTTGTCCTCAATAAACTCTTTTGAATCTTTTTTAATACTAGATTTGGGTGGAATAATTATCCAAAGTAGAAAATACATAAGAAATCCAAAACCGCCAGTTAAAAAGGAAAGAAATATATATATCACTCTTATCAATGTAGGATCTATATCGAAATACTCCCCTATTCCTCCACAAACACCAGCTATTATCTGATTCTCTTCTGATCTATACAATTTTTTCATATTCCATACATTTATGAGATTAAACTTCTATACAATTAGATAGTATATCAACAATAGTACTTTGTAAATACTTAAACTATTATTCCTCCGCCAACTAATATGTCATTTTCATAAAAAACTGCTGATTGTCCAGAAGTAACAGCCCTTTGTTTTTGATTGAATTTAACAAGTATATTTCCATTATCTAAAGTAGCAATAACTGCTGGAACAGGTGTGGAACCAGATCTTACTTTTACTAGTACCTCTAGTGGTTTATTAAGTCGATCAATAGCCATAAGATTAACATCACAAACCTCAAATTGAGATGTATATAACTCTTCTTCATCTCCAACAATAACAACATTTCTTACTGCATCAATACCTGTAACATACAAAGGCTTGTTTGATGATATACCCAATCCTTTTCTCTGTCCTATTGTATATTTGAAAAATCCTGAGTGAGTTCCAATCTTCTTTCCACTTGTATCAACAATGTCCCCACATTCAAATTGTCCTTTTGAATTATCTTCCACAAAAGAACGATAATCATTATCATGTATAAAGCAAATATCTTGACTATCCTCCTTATCTGCAACTTTTAATTCATATTTTTCAGCTAAGACTCTGACATCTTTTTTATTCATAGAACCTAAAGGAAAGATTGCTCTTTTTAGTTGATCTTGTGTAAGTCTGTAAAGAAAATATGACTGATCTTTTTTAATATCTCTTGCTTTTCGCAGGAAATATCGTGTGTCATTTTTGTCCACCCTAGCATAATGGCCAGTTCCTACTAAATCAATTCCTCTTTGATCAGCGTATCTAATCAATTGATGAAATTTAACTTGTCTATTGCATACAACACAAGGATTTGGAGTCCTCCCTTTCTGATATTCTGTTAGGAAATACTCTATTACTTCTTTATTAAACTCTTCTGATATATCTATAATTTCATGCTGAATACCAAGTTTTTTAGCAACTTCACTTGCATCATCAAATGATTTTGTATCTTGATATTTTGAAAGCTTGAAAGTAACCCCATGAACATCAAACCCTTTTTGTTTTAGAATTAAAGCAGAAACTGAGCTGTCGACTCCTCCGCTCATTCCAATCAATACGCTATTTCTTTTTTCCATCTGCTGTATGTTTACGATAATCCTCTATTGCGGATTTTAATGCTTGTTGTGCGAGATTTGAGCAGTGCATCTTTATAGGAGGAAGACCACCTAAAGCTTTTGCAACATCCATGTTTGTAACTTTTTCTGCTTCCTCTATACTCTTTCCTTTAACCATTTCGGTTACCATACTGCTTGTTGCTATTGCTGCTCCACATCCAAAAGTTTGGAATTTTATATCAGTTATGATGTCATCTTTTATCTTCAGAAATATTCTCATAATGTCGCCACATACAGGATTTCCTACTTCCCCTACTGCATCAGGATTTTTAATCACTCCTACATTTCTAGGATTCATAAAGTGATCCATTACCTTTTCATTGTAATCTTCCATATCAATTATCTTTCAAGTTATTGTAAAGAGGAGACATTTGCCTCAATTTAGCTATAATGTCAGGCAGTACCTTAATCAGGTATTTAACTTCATCTATTGTGTTTTCTTCGCTAAAAGTAAGCCTGAGAGAGCCATGTGCAAGCTCAGGGGATATCCCAATAGCTAAAAGAACATGAGATGGCTCTAATGATGCCGAAGTACATGCTGAACCTGTTGATGCGCAGATTCCAAGCCTATCCAAATGCAGAAGTATGGATTCACCTTCTACATACTTAAAACAGATATTTGCATTCCCAGGTAGTCTTTTACTAGCATCTCCATTGAGAAAAGTATCTGGTATATTGGATAGAATGCCTTCGATAGCAGTATCTCTTAATCTTTTTATATACTCATTTTTCTTTTCTATATCTGTAACTGCTAGCTGTATTGCTTTACCAAACCCAACAATCCCTGCTGTATTTTCAGTACCAGCCCTTCTCTTCATCTCCTGATCACCTCCATGCATAAACTGGTCAATTTTTGTTCCTTTCTTAATATACAAAGCTCCTACTCCTTTTGGTCCATTAAGCTTGTGAGCGGAAATAGTAAGGAGATCTATACCAAGTTTCTTTACATCTATTGGAATATGACCAACAGCCTGCACTGCATCTGTATGAAAATATATACTTTTTTCTTTTGCCAATTTGGCAATATCTTCAATTGGCTGTATGGTCCCAATTTCATTGTTTGCATACATAACAGAGATAAGTACAGTATCGCTTCTAATAGACTCTTTTAATTCTTTAATATCTATGATTCCATCATGTGTTACAGGAATATATGATATATCAAACCCGTGTTTTTTTAGATATTCACAAGGTTTTAATATTGCGTGATGCTCTATGCTAGACACTATAATGTGTTTTCCTTTGCTAGAATTGGCACTTGCAACACCTTTTAATGCCCAATTATCGGCTTCTGTTCCAGAGCTTGTAAAATATATTTCATCTGCATCTGCCCCTATTGCGTCGGCCACTCTTTTTCGAGCTGTTTCTATGGCATTTTTAGAAGTTCTACCAAGTGTATATATACTTGAGGCATTCCCATACTCATCAGTTAAAAAAGGCATCATTTGATTAAGTACCTCAGGCCTGATTTTTGTAGTTGCTGCATTATCAAAATAGTACATGCATCAATTATACCACTTGCTTTGCATTTCAAATTATGGTGAGTGTAGATATAACTGAGATGATGTGATAAATTAAAGCATATGGAACTGCCCTATTATGTAGAATACATACAGTATGGATTAACTATTGTCTCTATTCTTGTCCTATTCCTTTTTGCAGTTGAAAGTCTAACTAAGGAAATACAGGAATTAGCAACAGAAAATTTCCGGAAAAAAATATCTAAACTTGTTAAAAATAGGTGCTCTGCAACAATTGTTGGTGCTATAGGAACAGCTTTGATGCAATCAAGCACTGCGATGATATCCATAGCTATTGCTTTAGTTAACACAGGAGTCATTTCATTTGACAATAGCCTTGGAGTCATATTTGGAAGCAGTATTGGTACAACAATTACGGCACAATTGACTCTAATAGACGGAGGAATACTTGCTTGTCTACTTTTAATAATTGGATACCTCCTCCAGTATGGAGGGAGGAACTCCAAAATAATTGGGAAGCCATTATTTTTCCTCGGCTTTATTCTTCTCTCTTTGAATGTTCTTTCTTCATCTATTGCTCCTTTGAAGGATAACCCTGATTTTGTAAATATGTTCTCATATCTTTCTAATCCATTTTTAGCATACATGTCTGCTGTTTTACTTACTATGTTGTTTCATTCAAGCACTATTACTTCCAGTATAGTTGTAATACTGGCAAAAGAAGGTGTTATACCACTAACTGTTTCAGTTCCTATGATATTAGGAGCTAACCTTGGTACAAGTATCACATCATTGATGACTTCAAAAAACCTAAATCTTTATGCGAAAAGAGCTGGCTTTGCAAATTTTCTTTTCAAGGTCATAGGAACTGGAGTATTTATGATTTTTGTAGATAAATTCATAATTATTTTGCAGAGTCTATCAGGAGATCTAGGAGCTCAGACCGCCCTTGGTCATTTGGTATTCAATGTTGTAAATACAATATTTTTCTTGATAGTGATGAAACCATTTGAAAAATTGGTTGTGAAAATGGTTCCGGGAGATGAGGAGGAAGTCTTATTTGAAACAAAATATATAGATAGCAATGATAATACAAAAAATCTAAAGGAAAGTATCGATGATATTAAGAAGGAACTTGTTTATTCAATGGAAAATACTAAAAAGATATTCAAATTAGCATTAAGCATATATGGGAATCCCTCTGGATCGATAATTATGGAAATGAAAAAATTAGAATCCCTTAATGATTACCTAGATGATGAAATTACAACCAGTATAGTATCATTATCAAAATTTAAGCTTTCTCAAAAGACAGCAGAAGAAACAGTTATCTTGGTAAAGATTTCTAATACAATTGAACAATTGGGAGATTTAGGAATGGATTTATCAACTGTATTTACGAAAATGCATAAAGCAGATTCTTCAGACAGTGCACATATTGAGAAACTAGAATACATATTTGATATGCTCATGAACCTTTTTACGCAGATAGAGAAATCTGTTATGTCTCCAAAAGAAAATGAGCTGATAAATATAAAGAAGAGGGAGGAAGAAATATATGCCGTCATAAGGAAGGAATTCGATGTACATGTGCAAAAACTTCAAGAAGATTCCAAGTATGATGGAAGTGTATTTGTAGATGCAGTTTCAATTATAGAATTATCAGTTTCTAAACTGAGAGATATAAGAAAACTTTTGCTTAAGCAGGTAAGAGAATTGATGTGACAAAAGAAAAAAGTGTGGGCTATTTAAGATAGAAATCAAAAGATAGCCCACACATGGACTTGTTGCAGAGAAGGTCTTATTGTTGTCATTGCGATTGGGTAAAATATTCAATTGGTTTTTAGATTTTTACTCCTTTCTTTTAGCTATCTAGCTTAGCTGAGATAAAACTCAGTTTTTTTATTAAAGACAACTCCTTTTTTAAAGGACTAAAAATACCTTCTCAACAAGTGTCTTATTCTATCATATGAAAAATTGCTTTGTAAAGATGATCTGAGAGGAAAGAAAGGGTATACCTTAGAATATATAGTGAATAAAATCAAATATACCCTTTCTTTGTGGGGAAAAATAGACAACTTATTTGTAAGCTAGGACAGCTAATGTCTTATTTTTCCATTGGTCTTTGCAGACGGTTTCTGTTTTCTTTTCTCCCTTTTCTTCTTTGAACTATTCGTGTTCAAATACTTCCAGTCTAAACCGTCTACTTCTTCTTCTGGATCATCTGGTAATAAAATATCCTTCTTTGCTCTCCAATCTGGACGACCCTTCTTCTTTTCCTGATTCATTTCATCCTCCTGTTTTGTGATGTGATTCAGAATGTTGCATTCTACCACCATATTTTCTTGTTATCAAGCAAAATACCCCTATATATGGGGTATTTATGCATGTTATTTTGTAAGCTTTACTTATTTCTGATCGCTGCTTGTGCTCCAGCTAATCGTGCAATTGGTACTCTGTATGGAGAACAACTCACCAAGTTAAGCCCAATAATATGGCAGAATTCTATTGATTTCGGATCTCCGCCATGCTCTCCACATATCCCTATATCCACCTTTTTATTTGTACTCCTAGCTTTTGTTGAAGCAAGTTTCATTAATTCCCCTACTCCTTCTCGGTCTATCGTTTGAAAAGGATCTTCTGTTAGTATTCCATTCTCTAAATATTTAGTTATGAATTTGTTTGCATCATCTCTGGAGTATCCAAAAGTTGTTTGTGTTAGATCATTCGTTCCAAATGAGAAAAAATCTGCATATTCTGCAAGCTGGTCAGCAACTATACATGCTCGTGGAAGTTCGAGCATAGCTCCAACTTTGTAATCAACTTTGACTTTTGCTTGTTTAATACATTCTTCAGCAGTTTCAGTTATCACCTTCTTAAGAAATTCCATCTCTTTAGGATGATTTACAAATGGTATTTCTATCTCAGGAAATACCTTCTTTCCCTCCTTAGCTACTGCTATGGAAGCATTAATAATTGCTCTAACCTGCATTTGAGAAATTTCAGGATATATCATTCCAAGCCTGCATCCCCTAAAGCCAAGCATAGGATTAAATTCTGCTAGTGATTCCTTCTTTTTGCGGAGTTGTTCATAGCTTACACCCATCTCTTCTGCAATTTGTTTTAATTCTTCAGCAGTATGAGGAAGAAATTCATGAAGAGGAGGATCAAGTAATCTTACAGTAACAGGAAGTCCTTCCATTTCTCTAAAAATTCTTTCAAAATCTTCTTGTTGCATTTTCTCTATTTTTGCTAAGGCCTTAATTCTCTGCTCTTTGGTATCTGAAAGTATCATTTGTCTAACAGCAGAAATTCTATCTTCCTTGAAGAACATATGCTCCGTCCTAGCTAACCCAATTCCTTCTGCACCAAACTCTCTAGCAGTTTTAGCATCTTTTGGAGTATCAGCATTTGCTCTCACCTTTAGCTTTCTAAATTCATCAGCCCATGAAAGTAACTCTTCCAAATCACCAGATATTGAAGGTTGTATTGTTTTCACTTCGCCTAAATATACGGAGCCAGTACTGCCATCTAAAGTAATCCAATCCTGTTCATTTAGAATAGTTCTGTCTTCTAAATGTATAACCTTATTATCTTCATCAATTCTGATACTTCCACATCCAGCTATACAGCATTTACCCATACCTCTAGCTACTACAGCAGCATGACTTGTCATTCCACCTCTTCCTGTAAGAATGCCTTGAGCACTATTCATACCTTCTAT
>DAOOVU010000011.1:12768-19525 GCA_035370505.1 Candidatus Dojkabacteria bacterium
CTGTTCTTTTGCCTACCCTAGATTGAAGAATATACAATTTGCCATTTTCTATTGTGAACTCAATATCCACCATATCTCTGTAATGATGCTCGAGGATTTCAAATATTTGTGTGAGTTCTTTGTATGTATCAGGAAGTTGTTTTTCCATTTCCTCCAAATGCATAGGTGTTCTTATCCCAGCTACAACATCTTCACCTTGTGCTTTCATTAAATATTCTCCATAGTACTTCTTTTCTCCTGTTGATGGATTTCTTGTAAATGCGACACCTGTTCCAGAATTATCTCCAAGATTTCCAAAAACCATTGATTGAACATTTACTGCAGTTCCTGTAATTTCTGGTGCTATTTTATTAATTCTTCTGTAAGATATTGCCCTAGGATTATCCCAAGATTTAAAAACCGCATCAATTGCACCCTTCAACTGCTTCATTGGGTCTGTTGGAAACTCTTCCTTAATCTCTTTGAAATATAGCTTCTTGTATCTCTCCACTGTTTCCTTTAAATCATCTACTGTGAGCTCAATATCATTTTTAATACCTCTCTTTTGCTTTATTTTCTCTAACTCGTCTTCAAATTTACTGTGCTCTATACCCATCACCACATTTCCATACATCTGTATAAATCGACGATATGAATCCCATGCAAACCTTTCGTCTCCTGTATTTTCAATTAATCCTTCCAAAGTATTTTCATTAAGTCCGAGATTAAGTATAGTGTCCATCATTCCAGGCATCGATACTGCAGCCCCAGATCTCACTGAAACTAAAAGTGGATTATGCTTCCCACCAAATTCCTTACCTGTTGCCTTTTCTAAGTCTTTCAAGTTCTTTTTAATATCCTCCATCAAGCCCTCTGGATATTTCTGACCATTCTTGTAGAAATAATTACAAGCCTCTATGGAAATGATAAAGCCTGGAGGGACTGGGATTCCAAGCTTCGTCATTTCAACGAGAGATGTTCCCTTCCCACCTAACACAAATTTAATATTGTCAACTTGAGGGAACTCTGTCCTCTCCTTCGAAAAGAAGTATACATAATTAGACATTTAACACAATTTCTGAAAATTTATAGTAGAAGGAGTATAACAGGGAAATTCATGCATTTGCAATATTTTTGGTGGGGTTCTGCCTAGGTAGAACCTCATAGATATATAATCAACTGTGGTCTGATTTCTTCGTCACTATTTACTTCATTTGTAGTGGTTTAATATGTATTGGTTTGATCTATTTTGTTTTTATTTTCGCAGATATTTGGGGGTAAATGGTAGAACCTAGGTCTAACCTTTTATCTAAATAATCTTTTCTAGAAGCATATATTTTAATTGGTGGGGTTCTAAATTGGTGAAATATGGAAACGGTGTGGGAATGTGAGAAACCTAGATCTGAGGGGTTTATTTCATGCCATGACAGTGAGTAGGTTCAACCTAGGTAGAACCTTGGTTAGGCAGGGGATATATGCTAGAATTGATTGGCTAACCTGAGTGTATTTGTGTCTAAATATGGATTTGTCAATAGTTATACCAGCATACAACGAGGAGAACAGGATAGGAAAGACTCTCCCTCCTGCATTGAAATATGTTGAAAATCTTAAAAAAGGGGGAGTATCAACAGAGGTGATAGTGGTAAATGATGGCTCCACAGATAAAACTCTAGAGATTCTAAAAAAGTTTGCCGGTAGAATAAAAATAATAAACTATACACCTAATCATGGAAAAGGTTATGCTCTCCGCCAAGGTGTAAAAAGCTCTCAGGGCAAGTATATTTACATTGCCGACGCTGATTTCTCAACACCTATCGAATATGTAGAAAAATTTCTAGATGAAATTAAACAAGCTGATTGTGTGATTGGCTCTAGGTCAGTTCCCGGTGGTTCTGTTAAAGTCTCTTTCATTCGAAAACTCTTCGGAAATGCAAGCAATTTAGTTATACGAATGATATTGCATCTTGATTTCAAAGATACTCAATGTGGTTTCAAGATGTTTAATGAAAAATGCAAAAAATATTTTCTTGACTGCGTAAATGAAAGATGGGGATACGACTTTGAGTTTTTGTATCTTCTGAAAAAAAACAATCTCAAAGTTGTAGAAATGCCTGTTGAATGGTCTGCTGTAGGAGAAAGTCATGTAAAACCCCTTCATTTCATTAAAACATTTCTTGAACTTTTGAATGTTAAAAAAGTGCATGGATAGACTTGTAAAATTTCTAAAAAAACCAATTACTCTGCTTTGTATAATCCTTTTTGTTGGATTGATTCTCCGCATGAAGGAATTGACAGCCACCTCATTTTGGTTTGATGAAGCTTTCACTGGTGATACGATTAAATTCTCGTGGGGCGAAATGTTCAAGGTAATATCTGCTGATAAGGTTCACCCTCCGCTCTACTACATTTTAGTCCGTCTCTGGGCATATATCTTTGGTTTCAGTCAAAATGCCATAAGAAGTTTCTCAGTAACTGCAGGATTAGCATGTGTAGTAGTATCTTACTTGATAGGAAAAAGATTCATTGATAAAGAAAAGTATCCTTTAACTGGATTGATCCTAGCATCTGTTTTTGCAGTTTCTCCCTTCTTTGTTTCGTACTCGGTTGAAGCAAGATCATATGCTCTCATATGCTTAGAATCTCTTTGTGCAGTATATTTTGCAATGAAATATGTAACGGAAGGATATGAAAGGAAATCCTTAATATACTTAATACTATCCTGTATTATCCTATTCTTTACTCATTATTTACAGGGAGTTTTTGTTGTAGCTTTAGTTCTCGCTGTTTTGTTCTACAAATATGTATTTACCTCAAAAAGTTTTAACAAAAAACTATTTTATGGGTTTATTTCATTAGCAATATCAATTACATTGTTAGCATTAATATTTCCGATTAAGGAATTTTTGCAGGAGAGAGGAATAGAATCGAGATGGTGGATTCCTGATTTAAGCATTTTTGATACGATAAGATTTCATTATTCATACCTATTTGGTGTCATACGCTACTATTCTGGCGTTCCTGCACTAAGACAAATGATTGTGCCTGTATCACCATATATTATTGCTGGAGTGATTTTTGTACTTCATAGTGTGCTTTATGCCCTTGTCATGAAGTCAAAAAATGTGGATAAAGAGACAAAAAGAAGATCATCTTTTCTATTCGTGCTCTGGAGTGTCTGCTATTTTGGATTTATCCTTCTTGGCCTTTTCGGAATAAATACCATTGTTGAGAGATACACTATTGCGTGTGGTGCTTGTATTCTTCTTTCATTATTTGTTCAATTTTCAATTCTGCTTGGGAAAAAGACAATAATATTTGGTTTAATCCCCTATTTCATACTCATAATGCTTGTTCAGCCACTTCCTCCAATGCGTGATCTGAGTGTAATTGTTGATGCGGTAGAAGAATTGGGTAATGTGAACAGAATTATTTTCAAAGATCCCGGTGATTATGTCATTGGTTCTTTCTATCTTGACGAAACTAATTGCTATTACATTCATTGGGATTCTGAGGAAAAAGAAAATTGGGCTATTCCTAGGTATGAAAAAGGTTTGAATGAAAGTGATTTAAGTACTGGTGATATTTTAGTTGTCTCTCCGTCAGAAAAGGATAAATATGTTCAAAATGGCTTTGAAATTGCATTTGAAAATACGGATTTTGTACTTTTGAAAAAGCTTTAAATTTAGTAAATAAACAATAAAATGGAAAAGAAAATGATAGAGACAATTACTAGACAAATTGAAAAAACGGCATCGCCTAAAGCAAAAAAAGTTCTTAAAAAGAGTAGAGGAAAATACATAGGAGAAGATGTGACATTAGGTGGGTTCATATCTGATATCAGGCGGATTGCTACAAAATACTCAGAGAAACTTTCTCTTGATGATCTAGATTTCTTTATACAGAATCGTATTCATGAATATAGGACTTTTGCTCTATTAGTCGCAATGGAAAAATTCTTGTATGCTGAAGAAGAAGAGAGAAAGGAGATTTTTGATTGGTATTTGAAAAATATTAAATATATTAATAGCTGGGATTTAATTGATTTGTCAGCTGGTAAAATAGTTGGCGGGTACCTATGGGATAAGGATAAAAGCGTATTGTATGACATGGTTAAAAATGGAACTATGTGGGAACAGAGAATAGCTGTTGTTGCTACTTCTGTTTTCATAAAGGGACATGAGTACCAAGAAACACTCGATTTTGCAAAGATGCTTATGAATTCACGGGATATTTTGGTATTAAGAGCTTGTGGATGGATGCTTAGGGAAGTTGGTAAGAGGGATATTACCGTGCTTACAAATTTTCTAGATGAAAACGCTGAGCGTATGCCTTCGATAATGCTTAAATATTCGATTGAAAAGCTTGGAAAAGAGGAAAGAACAAAGTATAGAAGTGTTAATGCTAAATTTTGGGGGTACAAGTAGTAAACATTAATGGAAAGTATATTATTGCATGCGAGTTACCCTATTGTTTTTCTGCTGATGTTTATAGACGGCACTTCAGTTAATTTCATTGCTTCCTCAATATCTGCGGGAGGTGTTTTAGATGTGAAAATAGTTTGTGTGTTGGCATTTTGTGCAGAGCTGATTGCAGATATAGCCTATTATTCCATAGGGAGAAAAATAGATACTAAAAAGATTCTTGGAAGGATTAAAAATGAAGGAAGTAGGAATTTTTTAACAAAGATAAACAAATCGTTTTCTTCAAAACCGTTTTTAGCATTGATAATTACAAAATTTCTTGGTCCAATAGCTATTCCCGGAATCATGTATCTTGGCAGTATTAGAGCATTGCGTATGCAAGAGTTTATTCTTACTGCAATGAGTGTTACCTTAGTGAGAGCTCTAACAATATCTTACGCTGGTTACATGGTTGGAAAAGGTGTAAGTGCATATGCAAAGTTGTATGGAACATTTAATACGGCTTGGAAGGTTTTGGTCGGAGGAATTATTTTGTATTTTGTGATTAGGTATATATACAAGAAGATTATGGAAATAGTTATGAAGAAGGTAGATTAGTTGTGTCTAGTATGTTGTATTGCATCTTTAATCTTAGTATCTTTTTAACTTTTTCATCAATGTTTAGATTCCCCTGTTCTACTTGTTGAAGAATATAGTCATAGACATTGTTTCCATACTTTGAATAAATCAATATGTCTTCGCCAGCTGATAATGCTTGAAACGCTAACTGTTCTTGTGTTCCGAAACTGCTGATTGATTTCATTTCCATAGCATCAGATATTACTACTCCATTGTAATTTAATTCTTTTATTAATCTATTTGTGATAATTTCATACGATATTGATGATGGTAGATTGTCTATACTTGGGAATCTAATGTGTCCTACCATTATAGCGTCAACATCTGTATTTTGTAGGAGTATTGAAAATGGCTTAATATATTGATTCCATTGTGTGTTTTGTATATCAACATTTACAATATTTTCATGAGGATCGACATTGTTTTCTCCATGACCTGGAAAATGTTTCGGAACTGGTATAACCCCACTGATTTTGTATCCTCTAATCATGCTTGATGATTTTTGGACTACTTCATTGAGATTTCCATCAAATGTTCTAGGATAGATAAAAGAAGTTGGAGATACAGTATATTCTGCAACTGGTGCCATATTCATGTTTATTCCTAGATTGCGGAGTATTTTTCCTCTGGCTAATCCTATGCTATATGCTTGTTGAGGTGTCTCTATTTGTTTTGGAGATAGTGTAAGGGTATCACTCCATTCTAATCTATGTACTGTTCCTCCTTCTTGATCTATTGCTATGAACATTGATATTTTAGTTGTACTTTGTATCAATGATGTAAATGATTTTAATTGATTTTCATTTTGTATATTTTTTTGAAAGAGAATAATTCCACCTGGATGCGTATGCGAAAGGAATTGAGTTACAGATGGGTCTAGTATTTGTGTTCCATCTATACCAAATATGAAGAGTTGTCCTACTCTTTCTTCTAATGTCATTTGTTCAAAAATTTTTTCTTCTGGAGGTAGAGCAGGTGGAGTTTGGTGGGTATCTTGGACATCAATATGTGAAGGTGGTTCTTGATGAGATGGCTTAGTAGTATTGCAGATGATATATCCAACTAATGGGATAAGTGAGAGAAGAAAGCACAGAGCAACAGCTCTGTATATTTTTTTCATGTCTCATTATATTCCAATTATATTGGATATAGTAGTACAATATATGTGGATATAATTTGTAATTATTTTTACATATGTATCTTTTTCTTCCAGGTAATAATAAAGAGAATAAAGCGTGGTGTGAGTTGTTGAAGGATAGTTTTCCTGCACAAAAAAAGGAGATGTTGTACTATGATCACTGGAATGGTTTAGGGAATATTGTTTGGGATACGGAATTGGAGAAGATAAAGAGGTTAGGTATAACTGAAAAAACTGTTGTTGTAGGAAAGAGTGCTGGTTGTATATTGGGAATGGAAGCACAGAATCTGGGGTATTTGGATGTTAGTTGTTTTGTGTTTATAGGTTTTCCATATTATTGGGCGGTTAATAGGGGTGATAATGTGGATAGTTTGATTGAGGGTTTGCATACAAGGACTTTGATTATACAGAAACCTCATGATCCAGTTATTGGTTTTAATGAGTTAAGGGTAATTGTAGAGAAAAAGAATTCTAGTTGTATACAAATGTTGGAGTACAGGAGAGAGGGAGAAGATGATAGTAATCATGATTATGATGATATTCCATATTTAATAGAGAGAATACAGGAATTTAGTGGCTTGGCAGTGTAATTTTGGAGTAT
>DAOOVU010000012.1:0-8786 GCA_035370505.1 Candidatus Dojkabacteria bacterium
AAGTGCATGAAAGTGAAGCAAATTTAGAAAGATTTAGGGAAAAGCTTACAGAATGCGGAGTGAGTAGTAACAATGCAACAATACCAATGCTTTACGATGGAAAAAGGTGCTATCGCTCTGTAGATACAATAATAGATCGCCTTAATTCAATCGCTGAAGGAGAAGAAGAGAAAGAGGGTGTAAAGGAAATAGATGAAATAGGGAAGAAAAACACCGAGAAATTGATATATGGGGTTATAACTTTTTTAATACTCCTTCCCCTTTTTGGATCTTTTATCAAAAAATCTGGAAATAATGGGAAGAAAGAAAAAAAGAAAAAGAAGGCTGTTACAAATGTAATGTCTCTAATATTCTTGTCAATGATCCCTCTGTTATATGCTCGTCCTGCATATGCAATTTGCCCTGTATGTACGATTGCGGTAGGTGCAGGAGTTGGATTCTCTAGATATTTGGGAATAGATGATACTATCTGTGGAATTTGGATAGGAGGACTTGTCATATCATCTGCACTTTGGGCAGTGGGCTGGGTAAATTCAAAAATGAAGGAAAAGAAAGAGAAAAATATGAAAATGATTAGTGCGGGTGTATTCGTTCTCACAGTTTTACTATTCATTATTCCCTTGGAATATTCTGGAATAATTGGTCATGAAATGAATAGAATCTGGGGAATAGATAAAGTAATTGCAGGAATGATTGTTGGCAGTCTTGCTTTTCTAGCAGGGCAGGGACTTCACAAAAAGCTTTTGAAAAAGAACAATGGAAAAGTCTATATCCCCTTTCAAAAAGTTGAGATTCCGGTATTTATGCTTCTTGTAGCTACTATCATACTGTATCTGATAGTATACTATTAGTGTTAATTTGTTATACCAATCGTAGTGAAAAAAGAAAAAGAACAAATGGATATGGAAGAAGTTAATAAACTTGTTGGAAAATACAAAAGTCTCCAAGAAGACAACAAGCTTGATCTATCAGCTGATGAAGATTTGAGCATCGCAGTCATGAACCTTATATCAATAGAAGAACATCTCTTTTTTAGTGGAGCAAAAACGGAGAATCCAGCTTACTATCACTTACTTAAAGAAATTAGAGAAATGAGAAAAGGACTTCTAAAGAAAATTATTAAAGAGTATGATGGAGAGGTTTGGTGTATTTCTAAGCATCTACTTGCCTCGAGTTACAGAATTATGGAGTATGGGACAAAACATCTAGGGCAGGGAGATGAAAAAACAGCACAGGAGATGTTTGAAAAAGCATATAATCTGTACTCTCTATTTTGGGCATTGAATACAGGTCTTATAACGAAAGAAAAATTATCAGAAAAAGAGAAATAGCATGAAAGAAGGAAAAGAAAAGAAAGAAGAAAGCAATGATTTTTGGAAAAAGATAGGAAAATTTGTTAAAGACAAAGTAAATTGCTGTATAGAGTAATTTTGATATTCTGCATATGCATGAGAATAGTTTCTTCAAAACAGCTAAGGGGAAAAGAATTATCCTAGTCTTTTTTCTTTTATTTCTCCTTTATATTAATTTCTTTGTCTACAAACTTTCTTTTACAGCCTTAGCAGTTGCCTTAATAATTGGAGCTTTAATCTTCAAAAAGGAAGACCTTTTTCTAAAAGAATTAACAATTCCAGTTCTTCTTTTATTCGTATATGAGATATTGAGGGCAGAAGCATACAATATCTCAAAGTTGTTAAATAGACCTCTGCTTAATGATTCATTGATACAATGGGAAAAGAGTTTCTTTTCAATCAACAGTCAGGCACTTGTAGAGTTTCTTCAAAAGAATTTTTCGGCCGTTGGATCAGGAGCTTTTACACTAAATTGGTATGATTACCTCCTCTTTATTGCGTATATATCATTTTTTTGGTTTTGGATTTTCATCGCTATTTTGGCTTGGAGAAAAGGAATTAGTACATTTAGAAAATATATTTATGGGTTTTTAGGAATATCTCTTTTTTCAACTATCATATATATTTTCTTTCCTTCAGCACCGCCTTGGTATGCAGGAGACATGAATTTACTGCCTGGTGTGGAAAGGATTTTTTTCGCATCAAAATATTTTGGAATAGACTACCAGTTCTGGGTAAACGGATATGGACATAATGATTTTGCAGCTTTTCCATCATTACATGCTGCTTGGTCTTTCTACGGTGCTTTGTGGGGTGAATATATCCTAGGTCCAAAGGGATTACTTCTGTTTACAGTACCAATATTAGTTATTTTCTCAACATGGTATGGAGGTGAGCACTATGTAATAGACTCTGTATTTGGATGTGCGTTAGCATCAATCGCTTTTCTTTTTGGAACAAAAGATGATTGGCTTCCATATATAAAGGCAAAACTCAAACGAAAAAACAACTAGGAAATTTCTAAAATGGCGGAGAGGGAGGGATTCGAACCCTCGGTAGGCTTTTGGGCCTACGACTCGTTAGCAGTGAGTTCCTTTCGACCACTCAGGCACCTCTCCAATACCTGCCCATTATACTTCATAGCATATATTTATGCTAGAATAAGGTATGTATTTGGGTATTCATGTTTCCTCCTCTGGGGGTATAGAGAATTCAATTAAAAATGGTGATAAATATGGTGTAAATGCCATACAAATGATGTTAACTCCTCCAATGAGATGGGCAACAAAACCTATTCCTGATAATGAAATCTTGTCCTTTGTGAATGCTCTTGAAGGATCTTCTGTGAAAAAGATTCTAATTCATGGAATATATTTAACTAATCTCGCTAGAAAAGATAAACAACTCTTTCATTTGGGAAAAATGGGTCTAGTTGTATATCTTGATTTCGCAGAAAAAGCATCATCTTTAATTAAGAAAAGAGGGATAGATGCAGAAATACTTGGAATATGTTTTCACCCTGGTTCCACAAAAGAACTTTCATATGAAGAGAGTATGGAAAGAATATCATATGGAATACAATGGGTTTTAGATGAAGTCTCTGGGACACAGAAATTGCTCATAGAAACGACTGCTGGAGCTGGTACTACCCTTGGTAGAAATTTTGAAGAGCTTAAAAAAATGAGAAACGGTGTTAAAGAAAAAAGCAGAGTAGGATATGTTGTCGATACTCAACATACTTTCTCCTCCGGGTATGATTGGAACAATAAAATGGATGAAGTAATATCTGAGATGCAGAATGAATTAGGACTTGAAAATATTAAAGCAATACATCTAAATGACTCTCTGTCTGACTGTTCCTCAAACAAAGACAGGCATGCTGATTTAGGAAAAGGAAAACTTGGAGAAGAAACAATATCAAAAATATTGAACAACAAAAAATTGAAAAACATTCCATTCCTGCTTGAAACTCCATCTCTGAGAACTTCAGAGGGAATAATTGAAGAGGTGGAAGAGTTAAAAAAACTTGCTAAAATCAACTAATATATTTTATTTGTAAAATTCGATCTTTAGCTATGAAAAGAGAAATTAGAACATTCATGCAGAAATTTGTTAAATACTGTCCTAAGCCAAAAGTACTCCTTCTCGTAATACTTGGTATTCTGATCGGTGTTATTTTGTATTTAGTATTTCTTCTTAAATAATAATGGGGGAGCAGTTCAATCTAAATGAAAAGCAGAAAGAAGCAGTAGAATTCAACGGAGGAGATTTGCTCATAATTGCAGGTGCAGGAACTGGGAAAACTCAAGTTATCACAAAAAGAATCCTGCATATTATGAACGAGGGATGGGCAAAGCCGTCAGAAATTTTGGCCCTAACCTTCATGGATAAAGCTGCACAGGAAATGCAGGACAGAATAGATGTGGAAATTGATTATGGATATGATGAACCATTTATCTCAACTTTCCACTCCTTTTGCGACACAATTCTGAAAGAAGACGGTTACAACATAGGAATTGATGGAAATTATGCTTTGATGAGTAGAGCTCAGGAATATATTTTCTTGAGGAAGTATGTTCATGACCTTCCATTGAAAACACTTCGTCCAAGGGGAAATCCTCGAGACTTCTTGAATGGCTTTTTAGATCACGTTTCAAGGTTACAGGATGAAGATATCTCTCCTGAAGAATATATTCAATATGTTTCAAAACTTCCAAGAAGCACAGAAGAAGAGGAACAAGAATATTTGAAATTTAAGGAATTGGCAGAAAGCTACAAAAAATATTCTGATTTGAAAATTGAAAACTCAAAGATGAATTTTGGAGATCTGATAACCCAGACTCTAAAGCTATTTAGGGAGAGAGAGAATATTTTAGAAAAGTACAGGAAGAGATTCAAATATATTCTAGTTGATGAATTCCAAGATACTAATTACAACCAAAATATGCTCATAAATACGCTAGTTATTGGTAATGAAAATGGAAAAGAATCAATGGTGAGACCATTTCTGACTGTTGTTGGAGATGATGATCAATCAATTTACAAATTTAGAGGTGCGGCAATTTCAAATATATTACAGTTTAAAGAAACATATCCAGATGCTAAAAAAATTGTTTTGACGGAAAACTATAGATCAAGACAGGAGATACTCGATTCTGCCTATACATTAATTAAGTATAATGATCCGTATAGGTTAGAAGTTACTGAGGGAATAGATAAAAAACTCATAGCAAAAAGTGCATTTGAAAAAGACGAAAATCCTGTAAAGTTAATTTTTACTAAAGAAGAAGTTGATGAAGCAGAAGAGGTTGCAAATGAAATAATGAGACTAACAGGATATGGAGATCTGATAAAGGAAACATCTAAAAATGGAGAAATTTTTGACATAAGTGGACAGTCTAGTTTGTTAAGGCTAGATACTACTGTAGATGGAAAATACAAATTTTCTGATATAGCTGTTCTGGTAAGAGCAAATTCTCATGCTGATGCATTCACACAAATGTTTCGTTACAAAGGAATTCCATACAAACTTGGAGGAACAAGAGGGTTGTACTTTAGAAGTGAAATTAAAGCACTAATATCCTTTATTCGTGTCTTAGTTGACTATACAAATGATGCAGCCATGTACAAACTTCTTTCTCTTCCAATGTGGAAACTAAATCCTAGAGAATTCCTTGAAATTAATAGACTGGCTATGGAAAAGAGACAAAGTGTTTTTGAGCAGCTTGAGCAGTTATGGAATATTCATCTTGGGGAAACAGACAAAATAGATACAAAGAGCATAGAGGATGGAAATATCATTCTAAAAAAACTTTCACCTGATGCTGTAGCAGGGATAGGAACATTGTTGGATTTTCTAAATTCTGGAATTATTAAAATTAAGGAAGATAAAGGATTCTTCAATATTTTGTACGATTTCGTAATGAAAAGTGGATTTATTCAAGATATTATGAAAGATGGAGAGTCTGCGGAAAGCCAATTTTCAGTACAAAATATTAGTAAGTATCTGGATTTGGTAAAGCAGTATGAAAAGGATAATCCTGAATCTAACATATATGAATATGCAGAGTTTCTAGATTATTCAATTGAAAGTGGTGATTCTCCACTTGTTGATTCTTCTGATATGGATGATCTTAATGCAGTTAATATAATGACTGTACACGGTGCAAAAGGCTTGGAATTTCCAGTTGTCTTTATGGTAAACCTTGTTGCCCAAAGATTTCCTGCCCAAGGAAGAAAAGATTCTATTCCAATACCAGATGATCTCATCAAAGAGGTATTTGACAAAAATCTCAGTGAAAGTGAGTTGAATCTGCAGGAAGAAAGAAGGCTTTTTTATGTAGGTGCTACAAGAGCAAAAGAAAGGCTATATTTGACTGCTTCCAATTTCTATGGAGATGCAAAGAGAAGGAAAAAGCCAAGTGTATTTTTAAGAGAGATTTCAAATAGAAAAGTTGATGAAGACTTTAATGCCGTTGGAGCGAGACCGGGAGACAATGGATTATCTCGTATAAGCTCAATTCCAGAGGAAAGTTATGAGGCTGTAATTGCAAAAGATAAAAGCATAAACTTTGCGAAGACATTCAGTTATTCGCAATACAATACATATACTCAATGTCCTAGAAAATATGAATATGCATATGTTTTTAGAATACCACAAAAGGAATATGCTGCGACCGCATTTGGAACGACCATTCATAATACCCTCAGAGATTTTTACAGGATTGTTATTGGTTTACAGCAAGGTTTAGAAGGAATATTTAGTGTTCCTACGATTGATGATCTTTTGAGATTATACGAGAAGAATTGGGTCTCGAGTGGGTATGAAAGTAGAAAGCAGGAAGAAATTCGAAAAGAAGAGGGGAGAGATATGCTTAAGAGGTATTATAATGAAATTTATTCTTCAGATGAAAAGCCGTTTAAGCTAGAAGAAGGACTAAATATTCACATGGGAAATACCATCTTTACAGGAAAGATTGATAGAATCGATTTAGTAGGGAATGGAACAAAAGATGTTTTGATTATTGATTACAAGACTGGATCTGAGAAAAAAGATTCGGATATAAAAAAAGATCTTCAGTTACCGCTATATGCATTTTTGGTGGAACAAAAATTAGGATTGAGGGTTGTTGGAGCAAAGTATATTTTTGTTGAAGTTTGTAAACCTGTAAATGTAGATATTTCTGAGAAGAAAAGGGAAGAGGCAAAGGAGAAGATTTTGGAGGGAGTTGACTTAATTAGGAAGGGAGAGTTTGATCCTATTGCAAATATATGGAATTGTAGGCATTGCGACTACAATTCTATATGTGAATATGCAGAATTATAACTATATTGTATAATACGGGCATTATGAGTGTACTAGGAGATCTACTGATAAACAAAACATATGCGGCAGGGACATTAAGTGATACTTTGAGTGAAAAAGTGAGTAGTCTTAATGAAGGGTTTACTTCAAAAGAGGATTTTGTCCAGAAAATAGTTGATTTGGCGGTGCCTTTGAGTGTTGCGTGTGCTGTTATTTTATTGGGATATGGTGGGTATTTGCTTATTTCGAGTCAAGGAAGTCCAGATAAATTACAAGAGGCAAGGAGTGTTATAACTAATGCAATAATAGGGCTTCTTGTAGTTTTATTGTGTGTGGCAATCTTGTTGCTTATTAGCCGAAGCTTGCAATTAAATATTTATGAATAATTATTAACTATTATGGCAGTCAATATTTCACAATTTTTTGGGTCAGGGTTAATCAGTTTGGGTGGAGGGGATATAGATGACCTTATGGAAGGGAAGGTTGTGAGTATAATTAACTTGATAATTAACATTTCTGGGTTAGTTGCTGTAATAATGATAATTATTGGTGGGTATACGATGATAACTTCTGGTGGGAACAGTGAAAAAGTTGCTAGTGGGCAAAAAACATTAACAGCAGCTATTGTTGGACTAGTGATTATATTTTTGGGCAAACTTATCATCACATACGTGTTGAGCTTTGTAGGTGGATAGTCTTGCAAGTTCTTTCTTGTTCCAGTATAATTCAAAAGTATTAACATAATATTATGTAATTCATTACAAATATGAAGAAAATAGCTAAGAAGATTTCGTCTATGTTTACGACAGCGAATGTTTTATTGCTTACGACAGCTACTATGTCCTTTGCTGCGAATGATGCGGGTGGTGGTTCAGCAGGAGATGGAAAATCTGCTACAGCGTACCTAGAAAATATTACAAAGACGGGCAATGGAACAGATATTATTAGCTTTGTGAAAAATATTCTAAATACAGTTATAGCATTGGCTGGGTTGGTTTGTGTTGTTATGCTTATAACCGCAGGATATTCCTATATAACAGCAGCGGGGGATGAAGCGAAAGTGAAGAAAGCAAGTCAAACATTAACATGGGCTATTGTTGGTTTAGCTATCTGCTTTATAGCTGTCCTCTTAGTACAGTATATACTTGGAACTTTGTTGAAAGTTGATTAGTTTTTATTATCAAGATGTCTTATCACTATGTCCCCAATAGATTTAAGCAATTTGAACTGGTCTGGACATAGTGATTTGCAAGAATTTGTTTCTTTCATATTGAGTTTCGCTATATCTTTATCTGGGATTATTGCTGCTATTTCTGTCATTTCTGCTGGATTTACCTACATGTTATCAATGGGAAATCAGGACAAAATATCAAAAGCATCGAAATCACTCATTTTCTCTATACTTGGTCTGATTGTTGTATTTATGTCTCCAAATATAGTACAGTTCATACTTAAACAAATTTTAGGCGTAAAATAAATGAAAAAAAGCGGAATAATAGGCTCGTTATTAGTTCCTTTTTGTATTTTAATGCTTGATAAAACTGCTGTATTTGCTGCAGGGGATGATGAACCACCACGTTTGGAGCAGTTATTTTCAACATTGGAGATAATTTTTCAAAAACTATCTCCGATAGCTGGCATCCTTTGTATCATTTTCATAGTTTTGGGAGGATATATGTGGATGACATCAGCAGGTGATCCAATCAAAATTAAAAAAGCACAGGGAACTTTGACATGGGCGATAATAGGTCTAGTATTTATTGTAATTTCTGGAATCATATTATCTGTGATATTAAATCTCGTGAGCTAATGAAGAACAGTAAGTATAAAGCAGAGAGCTTTTTTAAAAGCCAAGGCTATGCAAGGAACGGAATAAAGCTGATATTAAAAAATGAAAGAAATTTCAGGATAGATCTGGTCGCTGGTGTGATAGTGGTATTTCTGGGTTTTGTATTCAAGATTTCTCATTATGAGTGGATTGGAATAAGTCTTGTCATTTCAATGGTGTTGGCGTCGGAAGCCATAAATAGTGCAATAGAAGCAATATGTGATACTGTTTCCACAGATTACAGAGTAAATGTAAAATATGCGAAAGATGTAAGCGCTGGAGCGGTTCTGGTCAGTGTTTT
>DAOOVU010000012.1:8886-18376 GCA_035370505.1 Candidatus Dojkabacteria bacterium
AGATTTTGTTATTAGACCAAGTTATTTATGTAACAGGAGATAGCGAGGTTCTACCTAGGCAGAACCCGCAGAGGAGAGAGAGGGTGAGTGTCTCTCCCACATTCTCCTGTGAGTTTGATATACTCTATATATGACAACATGCCCGAAACCCTTGAGAAAATTTACAACAATCTTTATCCTCCTGACATACTCATCTATTCTGCTTTGTGCACCTGCGTATTCTGAAGATCTATCCAACATCGAACAGGAAATCCTTCAGAAAAATTCTGAAATTACAGAGAAAAAAGGAATCCTTGCAACTGTTGAAAATAGAATTAAAGAAATCAATAACAGCAATTACTCCTTGAGCCAAAAAATAGACCTTGTAGATGAAGAATTATCCAAAGTGCAAAAAAGTATTGATGAGAAAGAAGCAGAAATCAAAAAGAAATCTGATGAAATCACCCAAAAACAGAAAGACCTAGCAGAAAAAAAGGCACTTTTAGATCAAGCATCGGCTGAATTATATATGAAAAGCAGGTATAGCCCATCTGACTTCTTCCTCTCATTCTCTAATTGGGGAGAAGTCCTAGAAAAATTGTTCATAAAAAGAAATATTATTTCTGTGCTAAAGGATGAAGTAGAAAAAATCAACGGAGAATTTGCAAGTCTAGAAGAAGCAAAAGCAGATCTTGATAAACAGAAAAAAGATCTTGATGAACAAAAGAATGACTTAGATTCGTCCTACAAACTGCTTGCCGAAGAAAGAAACCAACTTCAGAAGGCATTAGGAGAGCAATATGCCAAGAAAAACTCATTAAGTGCAGAAATTACAGATTTGAATGCTAAAGTTTCTCAATTGCAGGAAGCCTTAATAGCATCAAGAAGCTCAGGTCTTATCCATAGTGGAGGTTACACTACTCCAGAAAATGGAACCTCTATTTCTCAAGCTCCTGATGGCTATTTTGGAGTATTTTCAATTGGAGCATACACCCACAGAAATGGAATGAGTCAATGGGGAGCAAAGGCTAGGGCAGATGCAGGACAGTCTTACATAGACATTTTAAATGCCTATTATCCAAGCGCAAAAATATCCACAGGCTCAATCATGTATGGAGGAGTTCGAGAGAACATAGTAGAGAATATCTCTGTTGAAGGTTATGGCGAATTATCTTTTGAAGACAATTACCTTATGGGAATTCAAGAAGTTCCAGAAAGCTGGCCTATGGAAGTTTTGAAAGCACAAGCAATTGCTGCAAGAACATACGCAATTAATTACACAGGCAATGGAAGAAGATCAATTTGTACCAGTCAGTCATGTCAGGTTTTTGGTACTCCCATAAAAACAGGAGCTTGGAAAGATGCTGTGCTAGCAACAAGAGGTATGGTTCTTGTTGATAAAGGAAGTGAAACTACAATATCTGCTCAATTTGCAGCAGTTCATGGAGGATGGGGGAATAATGTTAAATGGGATACGGTTAGTGGAAATGGAAATGATTGGTTTAATGATGCTTGGGAAAAATTATCTGGTGTTACTTGGTTTTACAAATCATGGTATAGGAATGGATACAGTGCTAATGGAGAAGCTTGTGGACATTCTCCATTCCTTTCTCAAGATGAAATGCTGACTATAGTTAATGCGTATTTTGTTAAAAATAATATAGGAGTAAAGGGGAATGTAGATAAATCAAGATTACTTCCTAGTGATTATGGTAGGTGTCCAGGAAGGGATACTGATTATGGGAGAAGAGACAAAGTTCCTTATACATTGAATGAAATAAAATCATTGTTAACTTCTCCTGTGAATATCATATATTCGGTAGGAACTTCCTTATCAGAAGGATCTACAACTTCTGTTAATTTCTATACTGATCGAGGATATATAACTATTAGTGGAATGGGTTTCAAGGACATATATAACCAAATTGCACCTGGGCATATGAGAATACAACAGCAGAGTGGATATGCATACTTTAATGTTGAGAAAAAGTAAAAAGAGGATAGAGTAAACACCCCATCCTCTTTATCTAATTCTACTTAGTTTTTACTGCCCTCTTAGTATTCCTCACACATAACAGAGTAGTAAGACTGTGGGTGTCCACAGCATGGACATTTTTCAGGAGCTTCCTTACCATAATGAACATACCCACACTCTGCACATACCCACATAACCTCTGTATCTCTCTTAAATACTGTTCCATTTTCTACATTCTTCAGAAGTTTGGAGTACCTTTCAGCATGATGGTTCTCAGCTACAGCAATTAATTCAAGCTTTGTAGCGATCTCTTCAAACCCTTCATCTCGTGCAATCTTAGCAAAATTAGGATACATAATTCCTTTTTCATATGTTTCTCCCTCTATTGCAGCCTTCAGATTCTCTTTGGTATCTCCAATAGCAAAGGAAGCTTCTGCAGGTACCTCTATCTTAGTTTCATTTCCTTTTAACTGTTGAATCATCTCAAATAATTGGTTCGCATGTTCCTTCTCCTGATTCGCAGTCAGTGTAAATATGTCGTATATTTGCATATATCCTTCTTCTTTTGCCTTACTTGCATAGAAGGTATATCTGTTTCTAGCTTGGCTTTCCCCTATAAATGCCTTCGTTAGAGCTTTTAGAGTTTCACTCATTTTTTTATGTTTAAAAATTTATTTAAGAAATCACGGAACTTTTTAAAAACTTCCTGATCCTCAAAATATTATATGCTTCAGTTTAGCATATCTATCCTTTTTTAAGTAGTGAAAATAATATCACAGTAAAAGTGCTTTAATATAGTTATTACCACTTAAGAATGATATAATCTAAATATGGCAATAAAAGAAGGCCCAAACAAAGTTCCTAGGAAATTTAGGAACCTAGGGAAGTCATTTACAGAACATTTGCAAGGTGAAAGTAGTTACTTCTTTATGCCCTTTCCAAAGAACCTATCCTTTGTAGGAAAAGATAAAGATGAAAATGTAATCCTAGTTATACGTACACATTGGATAATGTATATCCGCTACCTTTTCATAGTGCTTTTCATAATAATAGTAGCTGCTTTGATCAGCGGTATTTCTATTGTATCTGAAAATCCTTCTCTGCTTGTATCCATGTGGATAGTCTGCATATTAACCTGCTTATCAATTCTTGTCTATGGCTTTATTCGATGGTTCTACAATGTGAATATAATAACGGATCAAAGAGTGATAGACCTAGATTTCACATCGGCCCTTTCCCATAGCTCTTCTGAAGCTAGACTAGAAAGAATAGAAGATGTTACACACAAACAAATAGGTGTATTAAGCAGTGTATTTGATATAGGAACACTATACATTCAAACTGCTGGAGCAAAAGCAGAAATAGAATTTGATAACATTCCAAAACCTCGAGAAGTTCAGGATATTCTCTATGACCTTCTCGAATCAAAACAGAAAGGAGAAATTTAATGGACCCTTACGACATTATAGACAGCTTAACAATTGATACCCCTAAGGTAGATTTTAACCTCTTTGGACTTCTTAAAATCCCCGCTTTTATAATTCTTTTTGCTAATATGCTTTTTGCCCTAATGATGTACCTACGTGTCAGAATACTATCTGATACATTCTCTTCGCCAGACAACAAAATTGTTAAAACAGTCATACTAATACATCTGTTTGTTACACTGATAGGATCTTTAATTTCCCTACTATTTGTAGTATTAAGCTAATATGAAAATAACTGCCCAGCAATATATTCTTAATAAAAAGGACAGCGATTCCTTTGTCGTTGTTTACAAAAGTATTTTTGAAAGCAGGAAGAAAAAATCTGGAAAAGATTCAGATATATACATCCTCTTTAAGATATCATCACACAAAAATACACAACTCGCTAGATTATCAAAATTTGTTGTGGAGGCAATAGTAGACGGATACCTATATTCAATATCAAAAACAACAAACGAGGCGTTAAAAGAATCACTGGAAGAGGGAATTTCAAAACTAAAAAACATTATAAAAAATGACAAAGACCTAGAAGAAACTGGGATAGATGTAAGCTTTACTGTTGTCCTTGTTAGAAAGGAAGGTGTCTATGTTGGAAACATCGGCGAAAATGAAATTTTTCTATGTAAAAAAAATAAATGTGTAGATGTGACGGAGATAATGAAGGAAAAGAATGCCAACACTGCTGGACTTGTTTTGGACGATAAGGAAAGCCTCATCATATCTACCTCTGAAGTCCTTTCTCCAGTAATAACAAAAATATCTGGAATCTCACATAAGGAAGAATTTGCAGAAGCTCTGAATGAAGCTGGGAAATCATTACACGATAGTGCCGGACTATTGTATCTATCATGCACTCAAGAAGAAAAAGAGGTCAAAAACGGTACTGTAGAAATTCATAAAGAAACTGGAGAAGAAATTCATAAAGAAAGAAAAAGCCTAGAAGTATTAAAAAAGATGCATGTAAAATATCCTCAATTGAAAGAAAAATTCAAAAACATTGAAGAAGTAGGCAAGACATCACTAGGAAATGCTAAAGACCTTCTCCCTTCAGATTTTAGTGAAAAAGTATCCTCTGTAAAAGATAAAGTGCTTTCTGTAGGAAGAAAAATCACTTCCTTCATAGAAAAAGCCTTTCTTGCTCTCAAGGAAAAAATATATGACAAATTAAAAAACAAAAAGTGGTTTAGAAAAGCAGGATCTCAAGTCTCTGAAGTTAAACTTAATGCCAAGGTGATAAAATACCCAGTTGGATCAATACGTATCGACGACTACAAAATTAAACAACTCAGAGGGAAAAGATTTAAGATTCTGTTTCTAATCATCTTAATAGTTGGGCTATTGATTTTCGGAATAAACTTTACAAAAGATACTAAAGAGAAAAAGGCGGTATCAAAAGATGCAAACGAAAAATTTACAAAGATAGAGGAGCTTGTAACAAAGGCAGAAAGTTTAGCTCTCGCAGACAAAAGTACTGCAGAGACATACATTTTCAAAGCAGAAAATATAATAAAAGAAGTTCCTGAAAATCTAAATAGTGAAGATGCTGATAAATTTGAAGAACTTAAATCTAAATATACACAGATATCTGATAATCTACAGAAGAAAATTGGAGTATCAGAAGAAAAGGGCAATTTAGTAAAGTATATCGAGCCTAGATTAAGCTTCGGGGAGGGATCTGATCTTTCTGATGTTGAAATATTTCAAGCAAAAGATGCAAATAAAAATACTAGAGAATATCTTGCTGTGGCGGATAAAGGGAGAAGAGCAGTATATATAATTGATCTTTCTGATAAATCTGTAAAAACATTAAATGATGACCAAGGACTTATCAAAGAGCCAAAATTCCTTTCTATTGGAGTTGAAGGTATCTACATATATGATGAGAAATCAGGTGTGCTCAAAGCTCCTTTTGATGAAGCGAATGGATTTGGAAGCGTAATTAGTATGTCTGGTTTGGCAAGAAGTGATATCAAATACAAGGATGTAAGTGGTTTCATAGTACTGACAGATGCTGATAATGCATATTTTCTTACTAGAGATACAGGTGCAGTTTTGAAATCATCTGCGGCGTATAGCAATAGATATAGCCTCCTTTACCCATATATGGAAAATGAGAGTTTCAAACAAGGTACTGACATCATGGGGGATCTTAGTGTATATGTAACTACAGAATCTGAGCCATGGATTGTTAGATATAGTTGGAGTTATAGTGAACAAAAGCAAACAGAAAACCCCATAAGTATTACAGGATTAGATGGAAATGCAGGAAATATTACATGTGGATACACATATGGTGAAAGTATGGATAATTCAATGCTCCTTTTTGACGCTGAGGGAAAAAGAATTCTTAGACTTGAGAAACCTATAGAAAGTGGAGTTGATATTAGACATCCTAACCAACTTTTGCTTCTAGGACAATATGAATACAGAGGAAGTGAGGAAAATGCTTGGAGTCAAGTTAAAGATGTTGCTATAGATATGGCAGAGAAAAATATGTATGTGGTTGAGAGTTCTATGATATGGAAGGTCTCTTTGTAGTATAATCTGCCATGAAAATTTCCAACAAAAAGGCAACTTTTAATTATGAAATTATTGAAAGCTTTGAGGCTGGAATAATGCTTACTGGAGCTGAAGTTAAGTCAATTAAAGATAATCGGGCAAATTTGACTGATTCATTCGTAAAAATAATTGGTGGAGAACTATATTTGGTTAATGCGGATATTCCTAAGTATAGATATGATGGTAGGCAAAATTATGACCCTAGGAGAAGTAGAAAACTATTGGTCAAGAAATCAGAGCTTGTACAAATACAAAGTAAAATGAAATCAAAACACTTAATTTTAATCCCTCTTTCAATGTATGAAACTAGAGGAATGATTAAGGTTGAAGTTGGATTGGGCAGAGGAAGAAAAAAACATGAGAAGAAAAACAGAGAGAAAGAGAAGGATTTGAACAGAGAACTTCTGTACGAAAGCAGAAAATATGTAGTATAATCAGGAATTATAGAGTATGGAAAATACAGATAACACTATAACTGAAAAAATAACTCCTAAAGTGGAGAACGTAGGAGAGCCATTCACTCAGTATAATAAAACTGAGGCTGAGAGTAGTATATCTCCAGAAGTTGATGCAATTAGAAATATTCCATTTGAAAATAGGGAGGGAGAAAAAGAGGGAAATGCAAATCAAAATGTTGAAATAGAGAAAAATCTTCCCAAATTAGAATCTGTAAGTGCAGGGTATCCAATGTCAAAAATTGATGAAAATGATGCCTCCCATGCTATACATAAAAGTGGGGAAGTTACTGCTGATGATGCAATTGCAATTCTGAAAAAGAAAATAAATTCCGATCCTATTGATGTGGATTAAAGCTTTTTAGTGTGATATTCTCTAATCATAAGATTATTACTGTCCAATAAATGGAATCTGGATATATTCTTTCACAAGAGCAGGGTCCTATTCCTGTAGAAGATTCAAAAATTAAAACGGGTGCAGATGTACTGTACTCAGATAATTCATATGCTGATTACTATGATATTGGTGGAATTACGATAAATTGGTTATGGATAGCTATTCCTTTACTTTTTCTGGCCTTAGTTGTCTACATCTTTTTTGCTGTAGGAAAGAAACTAAAAAAGAAGGATAGAAATGAAAAGGCTGAAAAGGGTGTGCTTATGGAAGTTAGAGTTCCAAGGAATAATGAGTCTGAAATAGGTGTCGCAGAGAAAATGTTTGCTAACCTCTACGGTATCGGCGGAAAAGGAGAAGGATTTGCGAAGAAGTTTACGGTAAGTAATTGTGTTAGTTTTGAAGTTATAGGCCTCCCTGGTGAGATAAGATTTTTTGTGCATTGCCCACAAAAATATGCCGATTTGGTTGAGAAACAAATACTGGGATCATACCAAGATGCTGATGTTACAGTTGTTGATGAATACAATATTTTTGCTCCAGGGAACCAAATTGCCTATGCCAAATTAGTTCTTGAAGGAGAGCCATACTGTCCTATACGAACAGCAGGAGATTTTACTGGAGACCCTATGGCGAATATATTAAGTACGCTAAGCAAGATGGCCGAGAATGAAGGGGCATTGGTTCAACTTGTTGTCGCACCCTCTGATCAGATATGGCAGAAAAGAGGTTCTTCTTTTGTACAAAAAGTTGAAAGCAACAATTCTGATCCAGCAAAGAAAAAGATAAATGTGTCCCAAGAAAAACTTCAAGCAATCAAGAAGAAGATATCTAAGCCGGGACTGATAGCAGAAATAAGGATAGTGACAAGTGCACCAAACAAAGAAATTGCTAAAATGCATTTGGATAACATAATAGGAGCTTTTGATCAGTATAGTAACCCAGGAATAAACAAACTAAAAAAGAAGAAGATAAATCCAAAATCAGCGAAATCATTTTTGTATGATGTCATATACAGGAGAAGTCCTGAGAGTGAGAAAAGTATTCTTAATTTAGAAGAACTTGCTGGAATTTATCATTTTCCTAATAAAGATATATCTACCCCGAATATCAAATGGCTTCTTTCTCGTGAGCTTGTAGCAGACAACGATATCAGTTCTGACATAAATTCTAAAGATACTATCTGGGTGGGAAATAACTATTTTCGTGGGAAGAAGAAAATAATTTGCTTTGAAAGAGATGACAGAAGAAGACATGCATATATTTTGGGACAGACAGGTACAGGAAAATCTTGGCTTATGGTAAGAATGATACTTCAAGACATATACAATGGTGACGGTGTCTGCTTTATAGATCCTCATGGTTCTGCAGCAGAGATGATTTTAGAAAGAATCCCTCCTGAAAGGGCAGATGATGTCATATATTTTAATGCAGGTGATTTTGAAAGACCTTTTGGCCTAAACATCATGGAGTATTACAATGAGCAACATAAACATCAAATAGTTAACAGTTTTATCGCACTATTAATTCGTTTATTTGATCCAAACAATCAAGGTTATGCTGGTCCAGCATTTCAACAGGCTGTTAGAAACTCCATGCTTACAGCAATGTCAAAACCTGGGTCCACACTGATAGAGGTTGTTAGAATACTGCAGGATGAGGACTGGGTTATGAGCTATTGGCTTCCACTTATAAAGGATGATATGGTTCGCAGATATTGGCTAGATCAGGTTGCTAAAACAGATAAAAAAACAAAGGCAGAATCATTGACCTATTTTATTTCTAAATTTGATAAATTCACAACAAATCTTGCTATAAGGAACATAATCGGACAGTCTACATCATCATTCGATTTTAGAAAAGTTATGGATGAAGGAAAGATATTGGTTGTTAATCTTTCAAAAGGAATAATAGGGGATGAAAATATGTCTTTTCTTGGACTACTTCTTGTTCAAAAAATGCTAGCTGCCGCACTTAGTCGAGAAGATATCCCAGAAGATGATAGGAAGGATTTTTTCTTCTATGCTGATGAATTTCAAAATTTTGCAACGGAGGAGTTTAATTCTATTTTGTCAGAAGCAAGAAAGTATCGACTTAATTTAACTCTGGCTCACCAATATATTGGACAGCTTCCAGTGGATATTAAAAATGCTGTGTTTGGAAATGTTGGTTCTCTCTTTATAGCTAGATGCTCTCCTGAAGATGCCAAATTCCTAGAAACACCATTTGAATCTTATGTATCTGCTGGTGATATGGTTAATCAAGGCATAGGACACTATTACACTAAACTGTTGGTTAGAGGATCGTATCCTGCACCATTCTCACTCGACGCTTCGTATGGTCCTAAATTTCCTGATTCTGGATTTGATCTTCCAGTAAACAAAGAGGTAGCAGGGATCATAAAAGAAATCTCAAGAAGAAAATATGGAAGAGATGTTAATGTTGTAAGTGAAGACATTAGAAAAAGAGCTCAGCTTGATCTAGAAGAGGAGAGTAGAGATAACAGTCAAGATAGTTTTCCTTCCATCTTTTAAGAAGATAGGTACTTCTAAATTGTGCTAACTTTTGCTAAAATCTCTGGGTACTGATGGGAATATAGCTCAGTTGGTTAGAGCGCGGTTCTTATAAAGCCGTGGTCGGT
>DAOOVU010000013.1:0-16263 GCA_035370505.1 Candidatus Dojkabacteria bacterium
GTCTAATAAGAAATGTAAATTCATTTTTACTTCTGCCCTATTAGACTCACTAATATATATTCATTTTCAAGATACAAATAACTTGTTGATTGATATTAATTCATCTGATATAATCCACAAGACTTGCCAGAGAAATAAGGTACAAAAATAAATCCTTACGAGGCAGAAGTGTGTTCAATTATAATTATTAACTGTTATAAATATGGCTAAAAGTCATTCACAAAAAGCAGATTTGCTAGATAAATATAAACATATTATCCAAAGTAAGAAAGGATATTTAGTAGTTAATTCAGATAAGGTCAGCGCATCTGATGTTGCTAGACTAAAAATACAATTAAAAGATGTCAATGCTGACTATGCAGTATTAAAAAACACAATTTTCAAAATAGCACTTCAAGAAAGTGAACAACCTTTACAAACGCAAGAAGTGGATGGCCCAACAGCTATTATATATTTTGATGAAGATCCTACCGCACCAGCTAAATTGATAAAACAAATTCAAAAAGAAACTGGGCTCCTATCAGCAAAATATGGTGTATTTGAGAATGAATTCCTCTCTGCTGAAAGAGTAATGCAGTTAGCAGATATTCCATCAAGAGAAGTATTACTTTCAAGGCTTGCAGGATCTATGAATGCATCGCTTACTGGATTTATGAATGTTGTTACAGGAAATATAAAGGGTTTAACTTTGGTTCTTAAGGGCATTTCTGAAAAGAGTGCTTAATTTAGAAACATTTAATTAACTTAATTCTTAAAAAATATGGCAGACGAAGCAAAAACACTACCAGAATTGTCAGAAAATGGCAAAAAAGTTCTTGAGATAGTCGAAAAAATGACTGTCTTGGAGCTTTCTGATTTGGTAAAAGTCATGGAAGACAAATTCGGAGTATCTGCATCAGCACCTGTTGCCGTTGCAGCACCAGTTGAAGCTGCACCAGCTGAAGAGGAAAAGACAATGTTTAACATTGTTCTTAAAGATGCTGGAGCAAACAAGATTGGAGTAATAAAAGCTGTAAGAGAAGTTACTGAGCTTGGCCTAAAGGAAGCAAAGGATCTTGTAGATTCTGCTCCTCAGGTAGTAAAAGAAAATGTTAAGAAAGAAGATGCTGAGGCTATAAAAGCAAAGTTTGAAGAAGCTGGTGCAACTGTTGAATTACAGTAACATCATTTCTACTTCATTAATAGCATACGAAAGGACTGCTTTTGGGCAGTCCTTTTTGTACTAGTAAATAGTATGATACCTTGCTTCTACATTGTTCATTGGAATATAATTAGCCTGTGCCTTTGATATTTAAAATTATCATCTGATAACGAGAAGATGACATATTCCCCATTCACTTCATGGATACTTGATAACGGAGTCTCTCAACAGACATTGGAACTTTTAGTATCTATAACTATAGTAGCAACAATAGTAAGCATATTTAGGTATATCTTTGGTGGAAAATCGTACGGAATATACTGTCCTATCATTTTAGCTGTAGCATATTCATATACTGGACTCAGATATGGACTCGCCATAACCTTGGTGGTCATAATCACAACACTCCTCTCCTATTCAATACTCAAGAGGATAAGAATGCACTACATTACTAGAATAGCAATCAACTACTGTCTCCTAGTCATAGCCATACTCATATTCATAATAGCAACTTACAAATATAATCTAGGACTAAGCAATACATATCTCATCTCCCCTCTCGCCTTAATCTCTATAACAGCTCTCTCCGACTTCTTTGTAAAGCAGTTTACACAAAAATCACTAAAAACTTCATTTTCTCCACTAATTGGAACTATCATAACAGCATCTATTGGATGGTATCTGATAACTTCGGATACTGTATCTCACTATATGATCAACAATTTATGGATACTTCCACTGCTCATACTCCTTAACCTCCTAATAGGACAATTCAAAGAACTCCGAATCAAAGAGATCCTAAGATTTAACTCGATAATCGGTAACAAGGACAATGCTCAAAAGTAAAGGATACAAAGAAATTTTAGGTATCAATAGAAGGAATCAGGAGTATATCCGTCCATATAATTCTGCTAGAGCAAAAAATATTGCAGATAATAAAATACTTACCAAGAAGATTCTCACTGAAAATGGAATTCTTACACCTAAAATCTACAAAGTTGTAAAAGATAGGAAACAGCTTGAGTTTTTAAATTGGGATTCACTTCCTAAAAGCTTCGTTATAAAGCCAAATAAAGGAACAGGAGGAAATGGAATAATTATCTTCTATGGCAAAAAAAAGGGAGAAACAGCATGGATAAGACCAAACGGAACTGTTATGTCAAAGTATGATATTTCACTACACATTGCAAACATACTTGATGGACGATTCTCAATGGGAAATAAAAAGGATGCTGCAATAATAGAAGAAAGAGTTAAAACAGATCCATTCTTAAAACAATATTCATATAAAGGAGTCCCAGATATAAGAGTGATATGTTTCAAAGGAGTACCCGTCATGGCTATGATGCGTATTCCAACTAGAAGATCTAATGGAACTGCAAATTTGCATTCTGGAGCAATATGCACGGGCATAGATATAGCTACGGGAATAACAACGTATTCTATGCAAATGGATACAAAGAGCCTACTTAGTGATGTTTACGAAGATGTAGAGTCTACAACTGATTTAGAAGAGAATAAAAAATTAAGTGGAATAACCATACCTGATTGGAATAAAATACTGGAAATAGCCTTAAAATGTCAAAAAGTTACTAAGTTAGGATATATGGGAGTAGATATATCCATTGATGCTGAGAAAGGTCCCGTCGTTTTTGAATTAAACGCTAGACCAGGACTCGGTATACAAGCCGCAAACAAAGCTGGATTAAGATCGAGGTTGGAATTAGTAAAAGATGTAGATGTAAAAAGTATAAGGCACGGAATAAAAATAGCAAAAGACCTTTTTGGAGGAGAAGTAGAAGAAAGTATAGAGGCAATAAGTGGAAGAAAAGTTGTAAACATAATTGAGAGAATAACACTATTTAATAGACAAACAGTCCCAACTAAAAAAAGAGGAAAAGACGATAAGCAACCATCTAAGGCTTTTATGGATACAAGTATTCTCACTTCAAGAATAGCAGAGGCTACAGCAAACAGAATTGGCTTCCTTTCTACTACAAGCTACTTTAATTCATTGAATGTTCCAGAAAAATTTAACACACTCAAGGAAGCTCAAGAATACATAGATGAAAATATACAAGCACTAACATTAGAGGAAGGAATAAAAAGAATAGCAAAAATCACTGATGGAAATGATGTAAAAATACGCCCTGTAATAGAGATAACTGTAGGTATTGCTGAGGAGATTAGAGATTTTGATGTTATCATTATGAAAGATTTAGAGTATCCTATTGTTATAGGGAGAAATGAATTAAAAGGATATTTAATAGATACAACACACACTTTTTAAATATGAAAACATACGAACAATACTTAGAAGAATGTGGAAATATACATTTAGCATACTATATTTGGGCAGCAGATAAACTTGGAATTCACTATGAAGTCTTGGTAAGAAGACTTCTCGCTCAGTTTAGTGTTGGAAATGCAGTGTGGCATATAATAAACACTGCTACTCCACTTACAACTACTACATCTACAACGATATGCAAGAGAAAAAATTTAACTCACATAGTTCTTGAAAAGAATGGGATTCCAGTCCCAAAACAGAAGACCCTACTCTCTTCTTCTGATGCTATAGAATTTTTTAGAGAATACAAAGACATAGTTATAAAACCAACACAACAATTAGGTGGTAAGGGAGTATCAATACTTCCACAAAGTGAGCAGGAAGCATCAGATGCTTTTCAAACGGCATCTTTATGCTCTCACTCTAAAACATCCTCGAAGGTCATAGCTGAGCAATTTGTTCATGGAGAAAACTACAGATTTTTAGTTCTAGGGGATAAAGTTATAGCAGTGGCAAGGAGGAAATCCGCTCATGTTATAGGTGACGGAAAAAGTAATATTAAACAGCTCATAGAACAAACAAATACCATTCGTAAGAATTCACTTCTCAAACCTATTCTCGTAGATAATGAGGTCAATCTAAAGCTACAAAGAGATGGGAGATCTTTTGATACCATACCACAAGAGGGAGAACAAGTAATATTAAGGTATAATTGCAATTTAACTACAGGTGGTACTACAGAGGAATGCATGAGCGAGGTATGTGATTACTATAAGGAGCAGGCTATAAAAGCAGTAAAAGTAACTGACGCTGAATTTGGAGGAGTAGATATAATTGCTCAAAATATATCATCACCAGGAGAGTTTGCTATCAATGAAATCAATTACAATCCCGGTCTAAGACTCCACTACAAAGTAGATAAAGGAAATGTTACTGATGTTGCTGTCCCAATAATGCAGTACATTAGAGATAAATATATAAATTTACAAAAGTAAGACACAAAGATGAAGAACACACAAGTACTGCAAGGTTTAAATCTCCTTTCAACAAGTTCCATAGTAATTATCAAAATTGAGAAGAAAGAAGAAGTAGAGAAACTATTGAAACAAATATCCTCATATCACCAACTCTTTCTAGACAGTTATCATTTTGACCAAGATAAACTTTCAATAGAGACCCCAATCCCACTAATATGGGAAGAAGCATCTCCTCACATTCAAAAACTCTCAAAAGGAGATATTACATATAAAGAATGTAAAGAAAAAGTGGTAGATGATTTAATAAATCAAAGATTAGCATCTATGTCTACTATTCCAGTCCTCTACTCGGCACACAGGCAACAAAAGGAGATAACTCCGACCATAATTTCTAATTACAACTCTTCGAATAAGACTGACAACCATTCTAAGGGTTTTAATAGGTACTACACACTAGGTTGTGGAAAAGGATCACAAGTAATATATTCAATATCTTCTAGTAAAGATTCAAAGACTGCAAAACAAATACAAAGGGACAAATGGAGTACAAATATGATGATGGAAAGTCTCGGTCTTCCAATACCAAAGTGGGAGCTACTAAATGAAAAAACAGACATAGATAAAATTTGGGACAGCTATACAAAACCAGTTGTCGTAAAACCTACAGGATTAGCAGGAGGAAATGGAGTAGTTCTAGGTATTCAAACGAAAGAACAGTGCAAAAAGGCCTTTGATTTTGCTCAAAAGGCTGTTAACACCTACCCAAGAAGTGAATGGCAGAAAAAAATTATGATACAGGAGCAAGTCCAAGGAGAAGATTACAGACTACTAGTAATAGATGGAAAGTTTGAAGTAGGAACAAAAAGAATTCCCGCTTTTGTAACTGGAGATGGAAAAAAGAGTATAAAAGAACTCATAGAAGAAGAAAACAAGGATCCCAAGAGAGATTTATCAAATCCATCTCACACATTAAAGCCCATTATGATAGATGACTCTCTACTAGATTACCTAAAGGAACAGAAGCTTTCATTAAAAGACATCCCTGAAAAAGGACAAAAAATACAGCTTAGAAAAGTTGCAAGTATGAGCCAAGGAGGAATTACCGAAGATGTCACAGATAGTGTTGGAGCAGAAATCAAATACATTGCAGAAAGTATTGCCGAATCAATACATGCATTCACTTTGGGAGTTGATGTACTATGCAAAGATATCACTAAACCCCTTACAAAAGAAAATGGTGCAATACTAGAAGTAAACACCATGCCAGAGGTATACCTTAATATATTTCCAGTCATTGGAAGAGAAAGGACTGAAGTAATAGACACATATGTAAGTAAACTTCTCAGTGAAGGTAATGCAAAAAGAATTGTAGTGATTGGAAATCCTTCAACTGACATCCCAACAATGCTTAAACGAAAATCTCTCTTTTGGTCATATCTAAAGCAAGATGATACAGTTGGAGAATATAGAGACAAAGAATTAAGAATTAATGGACTTACAATAAACAGAGAATTGAAAAAAGAAGTAGCACTCAAAGCACTAAAAATAAATGCATCACTCGACGCAATAGTGTTCCATCACAGAGACTGGGATGAAGTAGAAGAGACAGGATTAGGTTTTAGTAAAATAGACCTATTGATAGTTACAAAAGACATGAAAAAGGATAAAAGATTCAATCAAATGTTGAAGTACAGACTAAAAGGATTTATTTCAAAGATAAAAGTCATCAGAACAAATTAAATTGAGAAATGATCAACATTTATGAAATTCTTAATTATTGAGAAAAGACAACGAATTCACAACAATAAATCACCAGAAGAAATACCAACAGGTTCTGCTAGATTATTAGAAGAATTAGAGAAAAAAAATATAAAATATGATTTCATATATAATGATCAACTTGAATTCATCTTCAAACCATACTCCATGAATATATTGGCAAATGGAAAAGATATTCTCGAATACTCGCATATATTATTTAGAGGACACGCCCTTCATAATGATAGAGAATATCATTTCAAACGATATATCATAGACTATGTTGATAAATATAATGAAAAGAATCCAAATAACAAAATTCTCGTTCAAAATGCAGATGCAATAAAAAAACTCCCATACTATAACAAGATAGCAATGGCACAACTGTGTTGGGAAAATGATCTCCCCTACTTCACTACATATTATCGAGCTGATGGAAACTATATTTCAGCACAAAGAAGTCTCTTAAATGAATATCCATTGATAATAAAAGAATATTCAGGAGTAAATAAAATAGTACTAATAGATGGCAAAGAAAAGGTTAAAAAAAATGTTTTCAAGCTCAATAGTCCAGATGATTACTCACAAGAAGGGCTTAAAGGACAAGATTTAACAAGCTTCTTCATTCAAGAGTTTTCAAATGCTGGTGAAGATTACAGAATATTTATGAAACTAGGAAAAGTTATTGCTGGATGGAAAAGGAAAAGCACTAATAGTTTCATTACTGTAAATAAAGGAGAATATGAAATATACAATAAACCTAATGAAGAAATAAAAAAGATTGCAGAGAAGATGTGTAGTGTTTTGAATGCTGATTTTCTAGCAGTTGATTTTATGTATATTGGGCAGACTCCATATATACAAGAAATATCATTAAATCCAGGTTACAAAGCATACGAAACGAAAGCTCAAGGAACTCCAATAAACATAGCAGAACAAATAATATCTGCCTTTAAAGTCCCACCCTTTTAAACATATCAAGCCATTGCTCTTTTGTAGGAACGTTAGTCGCTCTAGGAATTAGACCATCTTCTACCCATTCACATTGCTTTATGGATATCTTTCCAGAATAAAGACTGTTATACAGTGATGGATTTTTAGCAATACTAGCAGACACTTTTCTAAAACCTCTAAAGTAAACAACATCTTTTGCATATATTCCAGCTTTTGCAGTATCAGAGAGTCCTCTCTTCACCCTATATGTAATATCAAATGCTGACTGCTTTGGAAATATTCCATGTAAACAGTTATATAGTTCTCTAAATGAAAGATTTTTTCCAATATATATTGCATATGTCAATGCAACCTTCCTTCTCAAACTACTTTCTGTCAAAACACCTACATTACTCTCATTCCAAGTTGCAAGCCCTTCTTCTGCATCTAGATATTCTGGAAGATTAGAGTTTCCTAAAGCAGGGAAACCACTATTCAAACCGTTTACTGTCCTTAGAACATGTGTTCCCACCTCATGGATTATTGTCTTCTTAAGCTTAAGGGCATCTCTTTTTATACCTTCATCGACAAAAATCTCTTTACTTTTTATTCCTACCCTCACAGAGTTTCTCTGAATATTAGACGATTTCTCTACTTTCCAACCATTCAAATTAAGCATTGCAAATATATTCTGAAAAATTCCTGATATTTCATCATATTCATAAAGTTTACCATCTTTAGATTTATCCACTTTTACAAGGTTATAGCTTTCTACATTACCTCTTAGCACTCTGCATGCATTTCTAAATAATTTTCCACTTGGAGAATTAAATCTTTCAGTAGATATATTTGTAACTGCCTCATTGTCTCCTGCTGATCTAATTAAATCATCTGCTTGTTTTTTTGATGCTATGAGAGAAACGTAGAAATCAGAGATTCTAGGATCTGCATCAATAATTTTTTCAACAGGTAAGAGTTTCTTCAGTATTTCCTCATTTTTGTTCCTTACACCTCTGTATTTAAAGATAGGATTGTATGTGTCAGAATCAAAAAATTTCTTCTCTTCCTCTTCCAAATTTATTGGCGTTAATACAAAGGAAGTAGGCAATCTTAATTGATTAAGAAGTGCAGAAGCTTCATCTAATTTCATCTCCTTTGTATTTCTTTTCAGTATTTTCATATACTACAGGGCAAATTATCTTCTAAAATCACGATTAAATGTAAATGTTCTTTCTCCTCTTGCTATTAATTCTAAAGCTATCCCAGTCCCTTTTACTACACAATATATGGGCTCATCAGCCACATGCGAAGGAACACCTGTTGCCCTAGAAAACAGTTTATCTAAATTCCTTAGCTCTGATGTTCCACCACTCATGACCATTCCCCTATCAATTATATCAGCCGAAAGTTCTGGAGGAGTTTTTTCTAATACATTCTTAATACTTCTGATAATTGACTTAAGGGGAAAATCTATAGCCTTAGCAACATCATTTGAATCAACAATTATTGATTTAGGCATTCCCGCTCCAATATCTCTTCCTCTAACCTCCATTTGTGCAGGATCTTTAACTTCTACCGCAGACCCTATTTTTATCTTAATATTTTCAGCTGTCTGTTCCCCTATCATAATTCCTTTTTTCTTCCTCATATATGAGATTATGGCTTCATTCAAAGAGTCACCTGCTACACGCAGAGATTCGTACTCTACTATCCCATCAAGGGACATAACTGCAATCTCTGTGGTACCTCCTCCCATGTTTACAATCATATTACCAGAGGATGTATGTATCGGTAACTGAGCTCCTAAAGCAGCAAGGAGAGGTTCGGGAAGAAGTGTAATACTTTTTGCCCCTACAGAATTTGCAGCTTTCAAAACAGCTCTCTCTTCTACAGAAGTAATTCCAGCAGGTACACTTATGACCACATCAGGTTTAAAAAATCTTGATTTACCAAGTGCTTTGTCAAAAAAATACCTTAAAAGAGCCTCTGTAACTCTTGAATCGGCTATTACTCCACTTCTCAAAGGTCTCTTTGCAATAATATTTTCAGGAGTCTTTCCAATCATTTCTTTTGCTTCTTTTCCAACTGCTATCACTGTATATGTATTTACATCAATAGCAACAACAGTAGGTTCAGAGAGCACAATTCCCTCCCCCTGTACAAAAACTACAGAATTCGCAGTACCTAAATCTAATCCTAATTTCTTACCAAGCATTTCAAAAGAAAACTACAAGTTATTTATTATCCTATTTAAAATTCAAGAGCATTACTTCTTTCATTGCATCAGCAGTCTCCCTAGCTATCTTTGAAACTTTAAGACTACTTTCTAAAGCACTGTCTAGCAACTCTTGCTTTTTCTCCTCAGCTTCAATTCTTCTCTCCCTTATTGGCTTAAGCTTCTCATTCATAACCTCAAATAATCTTTGCTTAACTTCAACATCTTTAATGTTACCCTCCCTGTATCTTCTTTTCATTTCCTCAACTTCCTTTTTATCATCATTAAAAAAGTCATGATATGTAAAAGCTACATTACCTTCAACCCTTCCAGGATTGCTCGCATGTACTCTATTCGGATCTGTATACACCTTAAACACCTTTTCTTTAAGTTCTTCTTCACTATCAGACAAATAGATACAATTACCAAGGCTTTTTCCCATCTTTTCTGCGCCATCAATTCCGGGAACATTAACAGAGGTTCCAAGAAGCGCTTCTGGAAGATTCAAAACATCTCCACCATACGTAGAATTAAACTTTTTAGCTATCTCTCTTGCATCTTCAATCATTGGAAGCTGATCCTTTCCAACAGGGACTAAGTCAGCATTCACACTTAGGATATCCGCAGCCTGATGTACAGGATACAAGAAAAATCCCAACGGTGTTGATTCTGAAAATCCCTTCTGTACAAGTTCTGTTTTAATCGTAGGATTATGCTTTATCTTTTGTATGGTAGTAAAGTTTGATAGATATATGAATATTTCATCTATTTCTGGGACTTCACTCTGCACGAAGACGTAGGATTTCTCAAAGTCTATACCACATGCATAATAGTCGCACAATAGCTCGTATACACTTTCTCTAATCTTCTTAGGATTATTCACATTATCTGTAAAGCCTTGAATATTCGCAATTTCTACAAATGTCTCATACTCATTTTGTAGCTTAACACGATTCTGTATAGAGCCGATTAAATGCCCAATATGGAGCTTTCCTGTCGGTCTATCTCCTGTTAATATCCTTTTTCTGTTCTGAATTTCTTTCATAGCAAGTATTTTAACAACTAATCAGTGATTATGCTATACTTTCAATCAATGAAGAGGATTCCTGTTAAAAATCTAGCTATTGCCATGCGGGTCACTATGGTAGTTATGGTGGCCATCCTTACCGTTTTCATATATTATTATTCGAAAGGTTACAGGATAAATATACACAGTCAGGAAATTACAAAGACTGGAATATTAAATGTTAAGGCTGATCCCTTTTGGTCTGACATTTATGTGGATGGAGAAAATATAGGGAAATCACCAAAAAGTAAGACTCTAAGCATAGGAACCCATAATGTGGAGATAAAAAAAGATGGATATAGCACATGGGCAAAGGAAGTAGAAATATTTGATGAAAGGTCAACAATAATAACTCCATGGCTTCTTCTCAAAGAACCTGAGAAGACAACTGCTTGGGAATCCAAAGGTATTTTTCAAAAATTATGGGTAGATACATCATCTCAAACTGCTCTTGTTTTGATAAAAGATTCAAACACGACATATTCACTATGGGCATATAGAACGACAGTCCCTTTCCTTAGCTTCTCAGATAACAAAGTTAAGCTTTTAACGACTGAATCTGAGATTACGGATGTAAAGCTTTCTCCTGATGGAGGAAGAGCTTTAATAACCATAAAGGACTCTCTAGGGGTACAAACATCATATATAGCGGATACTATGTCCCAGCTCAACACTGCTTCCGCCCAACAGATTGATCTTACAAAATACAGTGGATACACCATTTCATGGGCTGAAAATAGCGATTACATAATTTTTGATTCGAGCATAGATATCATTTCATATGACATCTCATTGAAAACCTCTGTTATCTTAGAAAAGAAAAGCAATGGAGATAAATATATATGGACAACAGACACAAATGGATATTTCTATTTAGTACACCACAATGAAAATGACAACAGCAATGTAAATGAATATTCTATTCGTCAGATGAAACTTGATGGAACTAATGTTTCTGAGACACTGTCAGAAATATATTTTCAAAAAGATACAAGCTATATAGACTACTACAGGACCAATGATTATACATGCATTCCATGTACTAATTCACCTGAAAATACTAAGACGGTTGGGGAAATAACCAAAATACTTGTCAGTCCGAAAGCCATGGGAATATATATTCAAACCACTGAAGCATCATATTGGTATAACACTTCTACGAAAAGATATTTCTTAGTTTCTCCATATCCATCAGAATTTGTTGAGTATTCACATGACTATGACAAATTCATATACAAAAATGAATATGGCTTCTTTACCTTCACATTAGTTAAAGATGAACTTGATCCTACAGAACAACTCGGTAGTAAAAGCATTAAAAATGCTGACAATGCTCAGAATATACACTGGATAAATGGATCTGCATCTGTAATATATAGTGAAAACAACAGTATATATATATCGGATACAGATGGAGCAAACAAAACACAAGTAGTATCTTCTAATACATTTAAAGGATACCTGCTTGGTTCGGTAAAGGAAGAGTTATTTATGTTAGAAACTGATGCTGAAGAGATGCTATCGGTCAATAAATATACTATCAATTAGTATTGAAAAACCGCACCCGGTCGGAATCGAACCGACAACCTACGCGTTAGGAGTGCGTTGCTCTATCCTATTGAGCTACAGGTGCATATCTCCAGTTCCGCTGATTATATATCAAAACATCATTTGAAACCACAAAATATTCTTCACCAACAAGCTTTCTCCTACATCTTGTGAGTATCAATTAAGCTTGTTGTGCTGTATAATAATCGGGTTATGGAGTACATAAAAATAAGAGGTGCAAAGGAAAACAATTTAAAAAATATAGATGTTGATATCCCCAAGAATAAATTCGTTGTGTTAACTGGAGTATCAGGTTGCGGAAAAACATCACTCGCTTTTGATACCATATATGCCGAAGGACAACGAAGATATGTGGAGTCAATATCCTCCTATGCAAGACAATTTCTCGGTATAATGAAAAAACCTGATGTTGAATCAATAACAGGACTTTCCCCTGCTATCTCAATAGACCAAAAAACAACTGGGACCAACCCACGCTCTACTGTAGGCACAATAACCGAAATATATAACTATTTAAGACTCCTCTATGGAAATGTTGGGCAACCATACTGTCCGAAGTGTGGGACAAAGATAGAATCTCAGACGATACAAGAAATAACACAAAAAATACTCAATACAGTCCGTGGAACCAACCAGACAATTCAGATTGTTTCACCCATCGTAAAAAATAGGAAAGGACAATTCAAATCGACCCTTTCCAAACTTCTCAATGAAGGTTTTTTAAGAATATATATTGATGGCAACCTATATTTTCTAGATGATATTGATGAATTAACAATAGATGAAAACAAAAAACATAGTCTAGATCTAGTAATTGATAGACTAAACCCTTCCTCTATGGAAGAGAGTGAATTTAAAAAAAGATTAACAGATGCTATAGAATTAGCTGTAAACCATTCAGATGGAGAAGTAAAGGTAATTACTGATAATCAAGAACTGTTCTTCTCCGAAAATAACACCTGTACAAATTGTGGTATATCATACCCTAAAATCACTCCTGCCTCATTTTCATTTAATGCTCCTGAGGGAGCATGTCCGAATTGTGCTGGACTAGGCTATTTGAATCAAATTGACATAACCTCTCTGTATAATCCAAAACTTACTATTAGAGAAGGCGGAATATTTCCTTGGAGCAACAAAATTACTAAAGATACTTGGACAACAAGAGTTCTTAATGAAGTAGCAAGAGTTCATGGGTTTAATCTAACAACACCAATTGGAGAATATCCAAAACATATCTTTGACTTAATATTCTACGGTACTGGAGCAGAGAACTACTATCAAATAGAATATACAAACAGATTCGGACAAACTAATATATACCACGCAAAATATGAGGGTGTTGTACCTGAATTAAACAGAAGATACAAGGAAACTACTTCCGAATATGCTAGATATGAAATAGAAAAATATATGGCAGAAACTATCTGTCCTGTATGCGATGGAAAAAGATTAAAACCATATTCTCTTGCTGTAAGAATAAATGGAAAAAACATAGAAGAGGTAACAAATATTCCCATACTAGATTTAGAAAAATATTTCTCAGATCTAAAATTTGATGGGAATAAAAATGATATAGCCAAACCAATTACTAAAGAAATACTCACAAGGTTAAGATTCCTAGTAAATCTTGGGCTTGGATACCTAACTCTGTCAAGAAAGGCAAGTACACTTTCGGGTGGAGAATCTCAGAGGATTAGGCTTGCCTCTCAAATAGGAACAGGACTTTCTGGAGTAATATATGTTCTTGATGAGCCATCAATTGGCTTGCATGCTAGAGATATTTCAAAGCTTACCAAATCTCTAAAGGAGCTTAGAGATACAGGGAACAGTATCATAGTCGTAGAGCATGATTTTGAAACTATGAGCCAATCTGATTGGATAATAGATATGGGACCTAAGGCAGGAAAACATGGTGGTGAAATAATAGCACAAGGCACATATGAAGATATTAAGCATTGTGACACCCTAACTGCTAAGTATCTAAATAATTCAATTGTCATAGGTTCTAATCTAAAACGAGACACAAAAATAGAAAATACAAAATCCATTAAACTTTACTCTGTTTCTACAAACAACCTAAAATCCATAGATGTAGAATTTCCTTTATCTAAGCTCATTTCTGTCACTGGAGTTTCTGGCAGTGGGAAGTCTTCTCTGATAGAAAACACACTTGTTCCTGTATTAACAAATAGAATTATGCATGGTAAGCAAGTCGAAGGTACATATAAAGATATTACAGGAGTAGAAAACATAGATAAAATAATTAGCATAGACCAATCCCCTATAGGCCATACCCCAAGGTCAAATCCAGCAACATACACAGGTCTATTCTCTCCAATTCGTGAAGTTTTTGCATCAACAAATGAAGCAAAGGCGAGAGGGTATAATTCTGGAAGGTTTAGTTTCAATGTAAAGGGTGGACGTTGTGAAAAATGCAAAGGTGATGGACAAATAAAGATAGAAATGCAGTTTCTCCCTGATATATACATAACATGTGATCAATGCAATGGATCTAGATACAATGATGAAGCGCTACAGGTTGATTACAAAGGAAAAAACATTGCCCAAGTACTCGATATGACAGTAGAAGAAGCACTTCAATTCTTTAAAAATATACCATCAATATCAAGAAAGCTTGATATTCTAAACAAAGTAGGACTAGGATATATTCAGCTTGGACAATCCTCCCTTACTCTTTCAGGTGGAGAATCGCAGAGGATAAAATTGGCAAAAGAGCTGTCAAAAATTTCAACAGGACATACACTGTATGTCTTAGATGAACCAACTACAGGTCTTCATTATTATGACGTCGATAACCTTCTAACAATTCTTAGAGAATTAGTCTCAAAAGGAAATACTGTCGTTGTCGTAGAACACCATCTTGACATAATTAAGAACTCTGACTGGATCATAGACCTAGGACCAGAAGGTGGAGATGCAGGAGGTGAAATAGTAGCTCAAGGCACTGTTGAAGATATCATAAAGAACAAAAACAGCTACACTGGAATATACCTCAAAAAATACTTGGAAAAATTAAGAGCGGTTTAGTGAAACAAACTAACCTATAGCATAAATCATGCTCTCTTGCTTTCGAAAGTTTTCCTAGTTCAAAATTTATGAGACAATTCAAAGCATTGAAATAACAATAACAATGATGAACTGATATTCTAAATGTTGGAAAATAATTTACACTGAGAATAACTAATGGGAACAATTTGAAAAAATTTTTCTGAAAGAAATTTCTACTGTTTCACTAATATGATTTTGCAAAGATCCACTCCTCATTACATGGTTTCCCACATATAATACATTTGCCTTCCTTTCCTATCCCACTTTGTGGCAAACATCTGCTTGTAGCCTTAGTATCATATTTAATTTTCTCTTCACACTCTTGACATCCACACCAATTTGCCAAAATAAATCCCCCTTCACCCTCTAAAATCTTTTTCATCTCCTCATATGATTCTACTCTATGGGATTTTGTTACGAGGTTAGTTTTTGACTTTTCATACAATTCCTCTTGTATATCTTTCAAAATATTTTTTAACTCTATCCCTAAAATCTCACTGTCAATAAAGAACTTCTCCCCATTATCCCTCCTTACAACCTGACATACCGATTTTTCAACCTCTTTCTCCCCTATCTCTAACCTTACTGGAACACCCTTTTTCTCCCACTCATTAAACTTCTCACCAACTGTAACATAATCCCTGTCATCAAACAATATTTCTCCTGCATCAAACTTCAAGCATAACTGCCTATATATGTTTTCTGCATAAGCAGAAACCTTTTCCTTGTTATTACCTTTACAAATTGGGAGAATAACTGCCTTTATAGGCGCAATATTAGGAGGTAAAACCAATCCATTATCATCAGAATGAGTCATTATCAATGCTCCCATCATTCTTGTACTGGCTCCCCAGCTGGTCTGCCATGGATATTTTCTCTGACCATCTTTATCCACAAATTGAATATTAAAGACCTTTGCAAAATTTTGCCCTAAATCATGAGAAGTCCCTAACTGCAACGCTTTCCCATCCTGCATCATCGCTTCAGCACCATATGTGTTTAATGCTCCAGCGAATTTCTCAGATTGAGACTTTCTTCCACTGTACACCTCTATTGCCAAATACTCTTTAGCAAATGCAGTATACATATTTAATCTTTCTGCGACTTCTTTTTCAGATTCCTCATGAGTCACATGTACAGTATGACCTTCCTGCCACAAAAATTCTGAAGTTCTAAGAAAAAGCCTTGTTCTCTTTTCCCATCGCACAATATTGGCCCACTGATTTATTTTTAGTGGAAGAT
>DAOOVU010000014.1:0-7574 GCA_035370505.1 Candidatus Dojkabacteria bacterium
AGGGAGAATGGTCAGGTAATGGGATATTCTATGATTCATTATCACCCTCTAGTGTGCTATTTGAAGGATTGCAGATGGAAGGTATAACAGTTAATTAAGAAGAATATATTTACTATTCTATACTAAACTAATTACATTGCAGTATTATCTATTTTAGTGTACATTTTGAATCTGAAACAGTCTAATATGCCATATATACAAATTCAAAATCTTAAAAAAAGGTATGTGATGAGCAAAAATATATATGTTGATGCTCTTAAAGATGTCACATTTAGTGTGCTATTTGAAGGATTGCAGATGGAAGGTATAACAGTTAATTAAGAAGAATATATTTACTATTCTATACTAAACTAATTACATTGCAGTATTATCTATTTTAGTGTACATTTTGAATCTGAAACAGTCTAATATGCCATATATACAAATTCAAAATCTTAAAAAAAGGTATGTGATGAGCAAAAATATATATGTTGATGCTCTTAAAGATGTCACATTTGATATTAAGAAAGGAGAATTCCTGTCTGTAGTAGGAGCTTCTGGTTCGGGGAAATCCACCCTTTTAAATATCTTAGGTGGATTAGATAGAGAATATACTGGGAGTGTGTATGTAAATGGAAAGGATATTAAAGAATACAACAGCAATTATTATAGAAGATACATTGTTGGAACAGTATTTCAGCAGTTCAACCTCATTCCGTCTCTTAATGTGAAAGAAAATATACTTCTTCCATTGAAGTTTGGGAAAAAGAAGAATATTAATACAAAAGAAAGATTGAACTATCTATTGGAGATTACCCTTCTAGAAAAAAGAGTGCATCATCTACCGAACGAATTGTCTGGTGGAGAAATGCAAAGAGTTGCAATAGCAAGAGCTTTAATAAATTCACCTGAGATAATTCTTGCAGATGAACCTACTGGAAATCTTGATAGTAAGACGGGAGAATCCATAATAAAGTTACTCACAGATTTAAACAGGAATGAAAAAGTTACGATAGTACTGATTACTCATGATAATGAGATAGCCAAAAGAACAGATAGAACTATTACTTTAGTTGATGGGAAAAATGTTTAACTACGCACTTAATTTGATATTGAGAAGAAAGCTAAGAACATTTCTAACTAGCCTTGGAATTATGATAGCTGTAATGTTGATGACTTTCATATTATTTGGAATGACTGATTTACAGAATGCAGTGGTGGCTCAGTTTAATTCTGTTTTTAAGCCCACTGATCTTTATGTGTCAGGGCAAAATTTTGCAGGGGGTGGGATTTCTTCTGCTCCAAAGAAAAGTGATGTGGAAGAAGAGCCCATTATTATTGATAATGATATTGTTGAAAAGATTAAAGATATTGATGGTGTAGATAGTGTGCGTAGAATGCTCAGTATTGGTGGGTTTGATGTATATTTGGAAGGTGATAGTGATGCGTATCCAAACTCAATAGTTCAAGGGGTTGATCTTTCTGGTAATGATGATATTTTTGTGAATTTCACTGGTGATAATCCTATCTTGGAGAGAGATGGTATTTTTGTAAGTAATTATGTTACTTCATATTTTGAAGTACCAACGGAGAATATTATTGGAAGAAAGATAATTTTTAAGAGTGTTCCAAGTAAATATTCTCAAAATGTTAATAATGAGGGAAGAGAGTATGAATTCACAATACAGGGAGTCGTAGAAACGGATAATAATGCATTTTGGATTAATAGTGACAGAGCAGTAGAGATACTTTCTGAAGTGAATGGTTTTGAGAGTGCAGATGACTATGTTAAAAAGGTAGGCTATTCTCAATTATTAGTGTCTACTGCTGATGGAAAAACATCTGATGTAGAAGATGTTATTCGGAACGATATGAAATTGACAGTTATTTCTACTAAGACTATTCTAGATTTTGTTGCTACATTAACTGCTGGATTGACTGTTGCTCTAGTTATATTTGGTTCAATATCGGCAGTTGTAGCGTCTATAGGGATTATAAATACGATGGTTATGAGTATTTATGAACAGACTAAGGAGATTGGTATTATTAAGGCTGTAGGTGCATCAAATTCTCAGGTTTTGATTATATTTTTAATTCAGGCAGGGTTAATAGGTTTGATAGGAGGGGTATTAGGACTTTTTATCACATATGCTTTGATGAAAGGGGCAGATCCATATATAGTAAATGCACTTTCTAAGGAAGGTTTTACAGCGATTAATACATTTTTCCATTTTCAACCTATGAATGCATTGTATATTACTTTAGGAAGTATTCTAATTGGGATCATAGCAGGGATATATCCAGCAATGAAGGCTGGGAGACTTGATCCTGTTAAGGCACTAAGGTACGAATAATAAATGAAAAGGTTGTCTGATTTAGAATCCCTAAGGTAGTTGACAAATATATTCGGGTAATGTACTATAATGACGATACCTAGTTATAGCATACTAGGGAATCACGGGTTATAAAAATAAGCTCAGTTTTTCTGAGTCAGCAAGGTATCCCCCTCGGAAGAGGGGGTATCTGTTTTTATATACAGCTTTGTGTTAGAATAGGCGCCAATGGATCGAGATCTCGACTATACAATGGGTTTAGACTTAGGAATAGCATCAGTGGGGTGGAGTGTCGTTGAATTAGGATATGATGAGAAGTCACAAGACTATTATCCAAAAAGGCTGATAGATTGTGGAGTTAGACTTTTTGACAAAGCAGAAGTTCCAAAAACTGGAGATTCCTTAAACTTGAAGCGAAGGGAAGCTAGAAGTGCAAGAAGGATTATAAGAAGAAGAAAGGCAAGAATAGTAGAAGTTAGGAGAAGAATGGAGGAATTTGGATTTCTTCCTCATGATGCTGATCTCTCAATGAATTCATTAGATAAAGATATTTGGGAAATTAGAGGTAAAGATGTTTTTGAAAGAGTATTAACAGACAGAGAATTGACAAGATTGATTGTTCATATAGCTAAGAAAAGAGGTTACAAATCTAATCGTAAAAAATTAGATGATGACATGATTACGGATAAAGAAGGGAAAAAAGTTTTGTCTGCAATTGAAAGAAATAAAGAGCTGTTAAAAGAAAGAAATTTAAGAACATATGGTGAGTTAGTATACAGTTTGTATGGAGGAACAGATAGAAGAGATACTTTAAAACATAACACTACTGATCAATATATATTCAGTTTCGACAGAGAAGGCACTTTAGAAGAACTTAGATTTGTTCTTAATTGCCAAAAAGAATTAGGAAACACCAAAATAACTGATGATTTCATAAAAGAGATAGTTGGTATTGTAAGCTTTCAGAGACCATTTGCTAGTGGGGAGGTAGTAAAGAAAATGGTTGGGAAATGTGAATTTGAACCTGATGAATTGAGAGCTCCTAAAATTTCTATATCCTTTTTGGAGTTTGAATTTTGGCAAAATGCTTTAAATAATCTTAAGCTCATTGATACAGAAGAGGGAAAACCTGCTAAACCCAAAATGATTTCATTGGAGCAAAAGGAGAAACTATTTGCAGAAGTGTTCTCGTCTAGCAAGGATAAAATTACTTATTCATTCGTTCGAAAGGTACTTGATATCCCAAATAATGAGATCTTCTATAATTTTAGGTATGACATGCTATATAGGGCTGGAAATAAATCAATTGAAGATGAGAGAATTTTCTTAAATTTGACTGAATATCAAAAATTTAGAAGGGGAATTTCTAAAATTGATGAATTACTGTGGGAGAAAATACGAAATGATAGATCTTTGTATAACAGTTTGGCAGAAGCTTTGACATGGTATAAAACAGATGAAGATATGGAAAAGTATCTTAGAGAAAAAGGGCTTGGGGAATATGTTGAATTGGCAAAATCACTGCCGACTTTTAGTAAGTTTGGTCATCTATCGATTAAAGCTTTAGAAAAAATACTTCCCTATCTCAAGGAGAATGACTATACAGAAGCCTGTAGGAAGGCTGGATATGGTGGTAAATTAGAAGCGCAAAAGTTAGAAACTCTTCCATTGATAAATTACGATGAAATTAGAAATCCGATTGTTTTTAGGGGAGTAACACAAGCAAGAAAAGTTGTTAATGCAATTGTTAGGAAATATGGTCCTCCAACATTTGTGAATGTAGAACTTGCAAGGGAATTGTCCAAAAATTTTAAAGCAAGGAAGGAGATGGAAAGATGGATGGAATTGAGGAGAAAGGTAAATGAGGAAGCCTGTGAAGAAATAGTGAAGACATTTGGTATATCTAACCCTTCTGGTAGTGATATTCTTAAATACAAGTTATGGAAAGAACAAGGTGGGAGATGTTTGTATTCTGGAGAGCCTATACAGGCAGAACGTCTTTTCGAGGATTCCTACTGTCAAATAGATCACGCTATACCATATAGCCAATCAATGAATGATTCATACAATAATAAAGTTTTAGTCTTAACTAAAGAAAATCAGGAAAAGAGAGATGAAACCCCATACCAATATCTAAATAGGATAGATCCCAGTGGTAATAGATGGAAAAAATATAAGGAGATGGTCGAGAGTAATCCAAGATATAAGAGTGGAGATGATGAAAAGGGAGATAAGAAAAGTAAGAATAAAAATGATAAAGGGAATAAAAAATTTAAGAAAAAGGATTATTTGCTTATTGAAAATACAGAGAATTTCACTATAAATGACTTCATAGAGAGAAATCTGAATGATACAAAATACATATGTAAGTTCTTTAAGAATTATGTGGAAGATAATTTGAAGATGAAGGAATTAAAAAGTGGTAAGAGACAGGTCTATACATTTCAAGGTGGTTTTACATCAAATCTTAGAAGAATGTATGGAGTTGAAAAGGACAGGGAACTCAATGATAGGCATCATGCACTAGATGCAATTATGTTGGCTGTTGGAAATCAGTCAATGTTGATGAGAATAATTGATTACAATAAAAAGAAGGAAAGGCATAAGGCTGATTGGGAAGTGTTTAAAGAAAAAGAAAACTTAAAATTTCCTGAACCATGGGTAAACTTTAGAAGAGATATATTAAATAGAGTATTGGGGACTACTTTCGAAGAAATTTCAGACATTTCGAACTTTGAAGAACTATATGGTGATATAAAAAGTGAGATAAAACCATTGTTTGTATCTCGTATGCCTAGACGAAAAGTAGAAGGTGCAGCACATGAGGAAACTTTGTATTCTCCAAAGCATTTGGATGAAGGTTTTGTACTTGTGAAAAAGAGGTTATCAGATTTGAAGAGAAAAAATGTTGAAAATATATATGGAGATGAAGTTGTTAAGAATTTAATAAAGGAGCGTTTTGAGAATAATCCTGAAAATCCTTTTGGAGAACCACTATATAAGCCATCTCCTAAGAATAATAATCCAAATCAAATAAAATCAGTTAAATTAAAAGTAAAAACAGGTGGGGGAGGAATACTTCTAAATCATGGAAGAGCATATGCTGAGAATGATTTGATGGTTAGAATAGATATATTCTCCAAGGGAGGAAAGTATTTCATTATTCCTATCTATGTCTCAGATACAGTAAATAAGGAATTGCCTAATAGAGCAATAGTTGCTGATAGTGAATCAGAAGAAGAATGGACTCTGATAGATGATACATTCAAATTTGAATTCTCACTATATAAGTATGATTTAGTGTCTTGGGATGATACGGATGGGAAAAGAGAATTATACTATTACATTAAAACCAATAGAAACAGTGGCTCTAGTACTTTTTATAATCATGATAGATCAGGAAAAGAAGTATATAGAGGTATTAAAACTGCTCGTAATTTTACCAAGTACGAGGTAGATGTACTTGGTAATGTACATAAAGTTAGAGCAGAAAAAAGACATGGCTTTCAGAAGCATAGTAATCACAAAACCTTGTAAAATATCTTGTGATAATGGTTCAATAAAAATAGAAAATGATGATGGGGTATATCGTATTCCTGCTGAGGATATAAGTTCTCTAGTTTTAGAAAATTTACAGTGTAATATATCAGGTCATGCTCTTAGTCTTCTATCTCAGAATAAATCAGTAACTTTCATTTGTGATGGGTTGCATATTCCTGTTGGTATATTACAAAACTTTCAGAGTCATTCTACACAATTGATCAGAATAGAAGATCAGATATCTATGACCAAACCGTTCAAGAATAAAGTGTGGCAAAGTATTATTAAGCAGAAGATATTAAATCAATCAATTGTTTTGAATTTGTGTGGGAATGTAACTAGTAATATGTTAATTTCTTTGTCTGAAAGAGTTTCTTCTAATGATAAAGAAAATGTAGAAGGATATGCAGCAAATGTATATTTTAAGCAATTGTTTGGAATGGATTTCTCAAGAGAACAGGATTGTATATATAATGCATGTTTAAACTATGGATATACGATATTACGAGGGTTTGTAGCTCGTTCTTTAGCATCGTATGGATTTATACCGTCTTTAGGAATACATCATCAAAATCAGTACAATAACTATAATCTTGCTGATGACTTCATAGAGCCATTTCGTCCAGTGGTTGATCTATGGGTAATACAAAATGTAAATAAAAAAGATTCTTTTAATCAAGGATTAAAGCATAAGATAGTTGATATTGTTAATTACAATATGCAGATAGAAGATAGGAAGTGTTCAGTATCAAATGCTGTAGATGTTATGATAGCATCATATGTTAGATGTGTAAGATCCAAGGATTTCACCAATTTGGTATTACCAACAGTACTGCCATTAATATCACACAAATATGAGTAATGTTTATGAGATTGATGGTAATGTTTGATCTGCCTGTAAATAAAAAGAAGTTAAGAAAAGAATATTCTAAATTTAGAAAATTTCTTCTTAGTGATGGATATGATATGGTTCAATATTCAATCTATACAAGAATTTGTAATGGTTTGGATAGTGTTGGGAAGCATATGACTAGACTTGAGAATAATGTTCCTCAGAAGGGTTGTGTAAGGGCGATGATAGTTACGGAGAGGCAATATGAGTCTACTGTAATATTGGTTGGAACAGTAAGTCCTCAAGAAAAGAAGATAAAAACAGATCAATTAACTATCTTTTAATTAGTTTTTTCAGTAAGAAATAGGCTAAAAGGCCTAGTAAAATAGCATTATTCCGCTATGCATTATAGCATAGCGGAGAATCACGGGGAATAAAAACAAATATGCCGAAAACTTTAATTACCTGCTCATTATAGCATAGCGGAGAATCACGGGGAATAAAAACCAATGGTTCCAAGTCTCCCATGTTCGAGAAATTATAGCATAGCGGAGAATCACGGGGAATAAAAACAATCTCATACTCTCCAACTGCTTAAAATCATTATAGCATAGCGGAGAATCACGGGGAATAAAAACTGATAGTGGCTTTCTCTCCGTCCTCAATAATTATAGCATAGCGGAGAATCACGGGGAATAAAAACTCAATCCTTTCATATAATAATAATAATAATATTATAGCATAGCGGAGAATCACGGGGAATAAAAACAGATGTAGATAACAAGAACACCATTCTCAAATTATAGCATAGCGGAGAATCACGGGGAATAAAAACTCAAACAAACCCTCTCTCATAACATCAACAATTATAGCATAGCGGAGAATCACGG
>DAOOVU010000014.1:7674-12931 GCA_035370505.1 Candidatus Dojkabacteria bacterium
ATTATAGCATAGCGGAGAATCACGGAATAAAAGAAATCTAGAAACTATATGTAATAGAATATTGTGTTCTATCTGATCTTTAGGTACTTTCTTCTTATTCGACTTATAGTATAATATTAGAACAGTAAAATATTTACAGTTCTTTTAAAAAGGAGAGAAAAATGTTTAAATTGACAGAAGATCAGGTTAAAACAGCAATCAAGAATACATGGAAGAACAAGGCAAATTATACATATATGATTGATGAGTTGTATCCAAGAATGGAGAGAATTATTGGAAAAGAACTACTTCCAGAAGGTCTTGTATCGGCTCTTTTAGTTGTAGTAGAAGAGACATTTGATGTATATCCTCCAGATGTTAAAAGTTTGGTGTATTTATACATGCCAAACTTTGTAAGAAATCTCGAACTTGGAGAGGAAGGAGAAAAAGCAGCGAACCTTTTTGAAAGAGTAATAGTAAGATATTAAAACTGCAAAAGCACCATTGATGGTGAGACAATATCTGCTCATATGAGTGATAGTCGAACCGTAGGTGCTTTTTTCTTTCTAAATATCTCTACTCATTATTGCTTAACTAACTATAAACTCGACACAGATATCTGGAGTACAATATACTTACTGCGACTCATGTAATAGCCAGAATTTGTTCCTCCTTCTAGTGTGTATGGTAAAAGAAAGAATACACTTATTAGATTTAAGTTGTGATTTTGATATTTGATAAAAATAGGTTACTAGTAAAGAGGCAATTGTTGTTATAGATATTAATAAAGAAGAATTAAATGGAGCAAAAAACAAGTTAGTGAACCAAATAATGGATACACACATATGTATGGCAGAGAAACTCAGTGAAGATCTGTAGGAAAGATTTCCTAATATTGCATATAGATTAAAGTCTTTTCTTTATCCGCTTCTTCGGTATTGCCTAACAATTCCATTATTTTACTTCTCATTTGATATTGAAAATAGAAAGATAAGGATACATTTTGTAAAAACCAGTTAACAAAATCCTTGTCTTTTAATACAGGAATCATTCCATTTGAAAATAATAGAATATGATCATTTTTCTCTAATTCAACAGAGTATGTTTGAATAAATTTTTCCACCTCTTTCTCTCCTGTAAAACACCCCCATCCTACGAGATTACCTTCCTCATCTAGAGCATTTTCATTATTCCTCAAATAATTACACCAACAGGGTTCCCATCCATTTTCTATTCTTAACTTATCCTTTAATTCTTTAGGTATATATTCTTTTAATCTGTCCTCTGAGGAGAGCCTATCAATATATTTACTAGCCTTAGCGATTTGATAGTTCCATTTAGCAACATTCTCCAAATTTCCTCCTCGAAGAACGTTAACATAGCAGTCTTCTACGCCACCATAATACAATGTATGACCTTTGATTACAGCTCCAACACCAACTGTCTCGGCTAGATCATAATTTAATGGATCTTTAAACTTTTTATCCAACTGAATATTTAATTCCTCAATATCCTTGTTAGATTCCATTAGAATATCTTTTAATGTCTCTGGAGAAAAATCGTCAGAAGATAATCGTATTTTAGAGTGTTGAACAAAACTATCGCAAAATTTACTTGCAGCTTCATAACCATAATCATCAAACGGATATTCTTTTGTATCACGGACTAAACAGCGAATAGGGGAATCTGCTACTGCAAAAATGTTCAAACTGTCATCTATACTCCATGCATCTCCAGCTTTTCTGAAGGAATCTTTTCCAGAAGCATTTTCATGGTAAGCAAAGGTTTTCATATACACTATTTTATCATAAAAGTATTCTATCTTCGAAGGGAAAGAGCCTTATACAATATAGTTCTCATACAGATATTGCTGTAAACAGCTAATTTGAGGTTTAAGAATTTCTTGCCTAATTATTTTATACAGATTGTGTCATATCTTTTCTTGATGGATTCTACTGCTTTTTCTGGTTCTCTTAGTATGTAATCTAAAGTTAAAAAGGCAGTAATCTCATTCATTCCGTAATTATCTTTTAAAGATTGGACTGTATATCCTAGTAAGTTAATTTCGTCTAAAGTACCTTTTTCTAAATATTTTTGTAAACTCTTTTTTAGTAGGGGGCTCATAGCATCTATCTGTGACATTATCTTTGATAATTGGTCTTCATTATACTCTGGGAATTTTGATAATATGAGATCTTTCATAATTTTTGAATAATTTAATATATTTATACTAGTATGATTCTATTAGATTTCTGGAAATAATACAATTATACGAGAGTAAAGGTATAACCATGTAATTTTATTGCGTTATAATGATTTCCTTGCATATATGGATTAAACACTGTTTGCTAAGTTAAGCAAGTCATATTAAAGTAGTATCCATTTTTAAAACATAGTGGACGGGTCTTGTAGCAACCTTGAAAGTATGGCGGAACAAACAGGTCAGGAAATCCCAATTGTATGCTATGAAATATTATTTTACTGGTTCAAGAGTAGGTTCAGCTACATCTGGCATACAACACTTATTCCCACTCAGAGTGTATTGTCCATTGTTAGTTACTCCTTCTGCAGCCATCTTACAAGCCTGGTATGCTACAGTTCCAGAGGTTACACAATTACTGCTGCCACTACTACCATTTCCACTACTTGAACTATTACTCCTAGAAGATGTAGAAACTGAAGGTGTCGTTGGATTGTATGTTGTAGCTGTATTTCCATTTGTAGAGCTATTACCTTGACAGTAACCCTTGGCATTAAGATATGTACCAGTTGGGCAACACTTTCCATTCCCAGCATAGGCTGTACCCTTAGGACATACAGAATATGTAGTACCTGTAGATACAGAAGCGGCAGCTTCTGCAGCAGCCTTTGCTTTTAACTCCTCTCCTTTCTCAACCAAGCCATCATACCACTTCTGGTAGTTTTCGTATGCTTTCGCATATGCTAGTGTTTCTTTAATTACCATATCTTGTCTAAGCTCTTTCTCTGTTACTATCTTTTCATCAACGTATGCTTCTAAGTTATTTGCAACTGTTTTGTAATTACCAAATCCGTATGTTGCCATAGTGGTCTCAACTTGTGCATTGAGGAAATCGGTCACCTTGTCCATATATCCCCAAGTAATTTTGTCTTCTTGTCCCGTAGCTTCCATAGTTTGAGTCTTTGTTGAATTATCATTACTGTAGAAGGTATGTATTTTACCTGAATTAGCTTTATCCCAATACCATGCCCATGATCCATTCTCTTTCCAATGGCCATAGTTAGCATAATCCTTGCTCGTCATCATTATGATGAGATCTTGAGTTCTTAGTTTTACTTCTGCAGAACCCTCATACAATTCTATATGTCCCCATATACCATCTCCACTAAAGCTACTTGATACTCCTGCAAAGAACTCTGTACCTGTTACATACATTACTCTATCTACCATCTGTACACTGAATTTCTTTCCATCATTTTGTGGTGCTACTCTGTAGTAGGCATATCCATTCAATTGAACTATTCTTGTTTCTTTCTCATACATATTTACCTGTATGGAAGGTGTCTCTTTCGTATAGAGGGTAATTAGGGATCCATCTGGAAGTACTAAGTATACGTTGTATGGATATGTTTCTTCTAAAGCATTGGGACCATCATATTCAGCAAATGTAAGAAGACAATGATTACTAACTTGTACAGGTTCTCTTCCAATATAGTATTTTGTTTCTTTTGCTTCAGTACCATCTGAGTATGTACAACTTTCAATCATCTCTACTTCAGGATCTGTCTTTATAATATCTGCGTATACCATATATTTTGTTCCTGTATCTGCAGGTGTGTATGATTGTAATGGTATTTCTAATGCTTGCTCCGAATCGTCTGGTAAATCTTTGTTTATTTGATTTTGTGTTGCATTATTATTTCCAATATTGATCTTTTCCATACTTTTTAGTATGAAAAATGTTGGTATAAGTAAAATCACAATAACTAGTGGTATACCAATAAAAAGGATTTGCTTTTTATATTGTAGGGGGAAAAATTCCTTCATCTTTATATGAATGAGATTATTAGCCACTGTATCAAGAATGGGGAACTATGTCAAAAGGTGGATATTTTAATACCAGATAAACATTCTCACCTCGAACCGAAGGGTACTAAAAAATAACCTGAAAATGGATATCTTCATACACTAGGCTATTATTTCAAAAATGGAACAATTTGAAAGAAAATAGCTCAATGATAGAAAGCATTACTTGAGATAGTGGACGGGTCTTGTTGGAACATGTTGAAAATGGCGGGAGAAACAGGACTCTCACGGACCATACGAAATCATCCATTTAATAATGGATTTTGTTTACTTTAGCATACTTTTCTATATAAGGGATAATCTTTGTTTAAGAAATTCTTCCCAATCAACATCAACAGCATTTAGATATTGTTCTATTGATTGCTTCGTTTGTATCTCAGGAACTAACGGTTGTCCAAAAATATAGCCTTTTTCTTCAAAGTACTTTGTAGAAATTACAATATCAATATCTGTATTTGGCAAAGTAACAGTTGTTGTTTCTCCAAACTTTGTAGGAGAACCAGAAGTTTTAGTTCCAATGGATATTGAGCTCTTACAATCTAGTATATTCAAGGCATTTATTATAGCTGCAGAATAGGTAACATTTGATAGGAACACTACAGGAGTATATTTGTTTTGATTCTCGAGAAGGAATTTAGTGAGAGACTCTAAAATTAAAGAACTTCCTCCTAGGTTGTTTCTTAAATCTACAATGACAAACTTTACTTCATTATTCTTAATGTCATCAATTACTCCCTTTATCTCTTCTTTAGTAATATCTTCACACTTATTGTATTGTAAATAGAATGTTTTTAGATCTTCGAAATATTTAGTCCAACACAAACCTTTGGGATTTAGGGTCTCACTATTTTTTATGTTCACTTCTCTTGGGTTATACAATTCTTCTTCCGATATATCACTTGGTTCTAGTTTAATTACTTGTTCATCTGTCCTAACTTCAAGAATTAAGCTATCATCTACAATTCCTAAATACTTGAGTAAGTCGGGTTCATACATCCATTGCTCAATGGCATTGGATAGTACTATTTCATTCTCATGGGTAATGACTTCGGACATTTTCGAAACTACTTCTTCCATTGGAATTTTGTTCAAAGAGAATACCTTTGATCCAACACTTCCTTTGTTCTCAAGATCAATTGATGATATGTAATATCTGTTTCCAAGGTATTTAAATCTAATTGGATATTTTGTCTCTGATAATATTCTTCCAAT
>DAOOVU010000015.1:0-12075 GCA_035370505.1 Candidatus Dojkabacteria bacterium
TCTTTGTAGATAAAGAAATTAAAAGGAAAAGGACTCGCTGGAGTCCTTTTCTGTTCTAAATGTACGAAACAGCCTTGCATAGAAACGCTTCATATCATAAACTGTAGTGGACACAATGATAAAAAACTGTCTGGTTCCAAATAAAAATAACTCATATAAAGCATATCTTCTTAGAAAGACTGCTATAGTCATATATTCAATAGTATTATTGCTTGTAAACAGCTTTGGAGGAGTATTAGGAATAGAACAAGTGCAGGCTAGTACGATAACCCCAGAAAATATTATTGCTTTGACAAATGCTGAAAGAACTAATCTTGGTCTTCCAACATTATCATACAATGCTCAGCTTTCATCTGCAGCTCTTGCTAAAGCCAATGATATGTTTGAAAAACAGTATTGGGACCACTTTGGACCAAATGGAGAAACACCATGGCAGTTTATACGAGGAGCTGGATATACCTATGTGTATGCAGGGGAAAACTTAGCAAAAGGGTTTAAAACATCGGAAGGTGTAGTTGAGGCTTGGATGGCAAGTCCGACGCATAGAGCAAATATAGTGAGTAGTAATTATAGGGATATAGGGGTAGCTGTTGTTGAAGGAACTCTGCAAGGTAAACAGACAGTATTAGTTGTCCAAATGTTTGGTACTCTCCCAGGTCAGGTTGAAAGTGCATCAGTGACAAATTCTGAGACGCCAGCTGTTACTCATCAGAGTGAGACAATTACGAGTACAAAACCTGTTAAGACAAGCGGTGAAGAACAGATAAAAAGTATAAGCATAGCAATTCCTGTTAATGGAGAGACATATAGAGATCCCGCATTGAAAGTTTCAGGAAATGTTGAAAATGTTGAAGGGGAGTATGGTGTTGAAGTTGTTGAAAATGGTGAAGTTGTTGCACATACTACATCTACATCGTCAGAGTGGAGTGCCTCTAGATTATCTGATTGGTCTGATGGCTCTCACACTATAACAGCTGGAATTAAAGGAACCAGTGTGAATTCCTCTCCAGTTTCTTTTAACATAGATTCAACCCCTCCACAGATAGATGTTGATTCTCTAAAAGTGCAAGAGGTAGATGATTCATATGTACTTTCATTTACAGTATCAGAAGCTCCACAGTTGGCTGAAGTAGTGTCAGGATCGAAGATAATCCCTGCGGATGTAACAGATGGTGGAAGGGTAGAAGTAAGGCTTTCCAAGAGTGATGTTGCAGACTCCGTAATAATTAGATTGTCAGATAAATACCAAAATGACTCGGAGCTTAATATCTCTGATTATTTCAATCATGAAGAGAACAATGGAAAGTCTTTGGCTCCAATAGTATCTCTATCTGTTGGGAATTTAATAAGTATAGGCATTGTTGCTGTTGTATTTGTTCTTTTGTGTATAGAAATTTATGAATATATTAAAAAAGGCATGCTAAAAGATGCTGTCGGAGATATTTTGACTATAGGGATATGGTGGACAATCCTTGCAGTTGCAATATTTTCTGGTTTCTCTGGTAATATTAACTAAAGAGAATAATGTTTGATAATAGGGAAAAAATAAAAAATGAAATGTTTTACAGTATTCTTCTTCTTGTTGTGACTGAAGTCTTTAACTATTTTGTTCTCAAAGTTCCATTCAAGTACCTGCTTGTCATAGGTATTCTTGGTATTGTAGTTTTAGAACTTTGGATAATACGAACATTTAAGCTTTATTCTCAAAAGAAAGTATCAAAATACAGTGATGTTGTTATGAAGATTTCTCTCAAGAGGAGATCCTTTCAATATTTTGTTCTTCCATTCCTTTTTTATGTTTCCCTGCTATTTTTCTTGTATTTCAATAGGAATGCAATTCTTGGACATTTAGTTCTGATAATATCTATAGTCTTTATACTAGTGGCCTGTGTGAACATGAAAAATTCACTTCAGAGACACTATTCTATAGCACTAGCAACAAGAACGATATACGATTTTATTTGTATTACCGCATTATATTTATTGCTTAATTCATATTTGCGAATTGGGTTTAGTTTGGAGGAATTTATTCTTCTTAGTTTTTTCTCTTCCTTTATGCTTTTACTCTCAATATTGAGACTACATGATAGACTTGGTCCAATTGAAGCCCTAGTTGCTATTGTAAGCTCACTTTTAGTATGTGGATCAATGTATGTCGTGTGGAACTCTAATGTTTTTGTTATACCTTGTGTAGGAGCTTTAACCTTCTATTTGATAGCCTCATTTTGGAATCTTAGATTTGCTGGAAGAACAAAACTGTCAGATTATCTTTATCCTGTTGTATATGTTTGCTTGGCACTGGTTATTATTTTGTTTGTTTGATTATGCAGAAAAGAAAAATTGTTTTGAAAATAGGTGGCTCGGTTTTGTATGACGAAAACTTGAATGTTAATTTTTCTCTTTTGAAAAAAGTTAAAGATTGGTATTACAGAACTGTTGAGGAATACCAACAACGGGTAATAGTTGTTGGAGGTGGCTATTTCTCAAGAGAACTGCAAGAAAGGATATCATCTGAAATTTCTGGACAAAACGACCTTCATAATATTTCAATGTCAATTACTCAAACCAGTGCTGAATTAGTTAGAGCATATATAGGTGATCAAAACATTTTTGTTCCTAAAAAATTAGGTGATGCATATGAATATCTAATGGAAAATGATAATTCCTCAGTTGTGAGTGGAGGTTTGAAAATAGGGTGGAGTACAGATATGGATTCTGCAGTATTTGCGGACATTATTGGTGTAGATAGAATATATAAAATATCGAATGTTAACTATTTGTATGATTTGGATCCAGATGTAAACAAAGATGCTAAGATTATTAAAGATATATCTTGGGAGGGATATTTCTCTTTGTTTGGAATATCAGAAGACGATGTTCATGAGCCGAATAATAGTATTCCAGTTGATAGAGAATGTTCACTATTCTGTCACAAAAAAGGAATCAGCTTCTTTATATGTGGAGGGAAAGATTTAGCATCAAATGAAAAGAATCTAGAAGAGATAATTTCCGACGGATCACTTATACATCCTTAGACTGTTATTCTATAGACTTTATCTTGTATTTAACTAAACCTCCCGGTGTAGAAATCTGAACCTCTTCTCCTATTTTCTTTGTCATTAATGCCTTCCCTATAGGTGATAGGTATGAGATTTTTCCTTTTAATGGATTAACTTCTTCCTCTGTAGCTATTTCATACTTAAGTATCTGTCCATCTTTTTGCAGAGTAACAGTATCTCCAATACCTACCTCTCTTTTATTTCTATCATTAACCACTTTCGCATTTTTGATTTTCTCTCGTAGCTCACTAATCCTTTGCTCGTTTGCCATTTGCTTGTCTATTGCCATGGAGTATCCGTCGTTCTCGCTCAAGTCTCCTTGATTTCTCATTTCATTTAGGGTGTTGGCTATCTCATATCGAAGAGTATCTTCTCTGTATTTGAGCTCCTCTTTGAGTTTTTCCAAACCTGCTTTAGTGGTTTGGTACACACTACTTTTTTCCATTTTCCCAAACCAATTAAATTAAATGCAACTGATAATATATTGCTATGACAATGAAGTCAAATAAATAGAGTCCTGTAGTAGCAGTGTAAAAAACGGCCTTTCTATGCTAAAATGTCCTCCGTATATATGCCGCTATCGTCTAACGGTTAGGACGCAGGATTCTCAATCCTGGAATTGGGGTTCGATTCCCCATGGCGGTACCAATTTTTCATATCTTTAAACATGAGATTTGACATTGTAACAATATTTCCAAACATAATAGAAGAGTATGTAAATACAGGGATACTTAGTGGTGCCCAGAAAAAGGATTTAGTCGAAATAGCAGTACATGACTTACGAAAATGGACTAATGATAGGCATAAAACAGTAGATGATACACCATATGGCGGTGGTCCAGGGATGATTATGAAAGTAGAGCCTATCTACAAGGCTGTGAATGAGTTAAAAAAAGATGGGACTATTGTAGCGATAACTACTCCAAAGGGAGAAAGATTAACACAGTCAAAATTAAAAGAATTCTCCCAAAAGAAAGATCTACATATGATAGTATTGTGTGGCAGATATGAGGGATTTGATCAAAGAATTCACGATTATGTAGCTGACTACGAATTTTCCATTGGTGACTATATTCTTTCTGGAGGTGAAATCCCTGCTCTTGTGTTAGTAGATGGTATTACTAGGCTTCTTCCGGGAGTTTTAGGAAATGAGCAATCGCTTGATGAAGAAACATTTGAGAACAACACTCTTGAGTACCCACAATATACTAAGCCTGAAAACTTTAATGGATGGAAAGTTCCAGATGTACTTCTGTCTGGCAATCATAAGGAAATAAAGGAGTATAAGGAGAAAAATAAACAAAAATTAAGCTAATGCCTCATCAAGGTCATCAATTTTAACCCTTATCTGCTTCATAGTATCTCTGTCTCTAACAGTGACTGTGTCATTCTCTAATGATTCATAATCAATAGTAATACAGTATGGAGTGCCTATCTCATCTTGATATCTGTATCTTTTCCCTATATTTCCTCTTCCATCCCATACAACACTGTATGTATCAGATAGTCTTGCAAACACATCCCGTGCTTTCTTAACAATATCCTCTTTATTGTTCACAAGAGGAAAAACAGCGGCTCTGTAAGCAGCTATCTCTTTATTTAGCTTTAATACAACCCTCTTATCATTATTTCCAAGATCTTCTTCTTCATATGCATCAAAAAGCATCATTAAAAATGTTCTATCTACACCACCAGAAGTTTCAACAATTGATGGTATATATTTCTCTCCAGTAGTTGGATCTGTATATGACAAATCTTTTCCAGAAAATTTAGCATGTTGTGTTAAATCATAATTTCCTCTCCAGTGAATTCCTTCATTTTCGGCCCATCCCCATGGAGCTAAGTATTCAATGTCATATGCATCTTTGGCATAGAATGCTAAGTGTTCTTTGTCATGCTGTCTAAATCTCAAATTTTCTTTTTTTCTATACAAACTCTTGTAGAAATTCATCCTTTCATTCTTCCAATACTCGAACCATTTTCCCATTTCTGAATCATGAACGAAAAACTGCATGTCCCACTGTTCAAATTCTCTAGAGCGAAAAGTGAGTTTCCCAGGAGTTATCTCATTTCTAAATGCTTTACCGATCTGTGCTATTCCAAATGGAATCTGTTGTCTTGTGCTATCCACAACATTTTTGAAATCAAGGTATATTGTCTGACAGGCTTCTCCTCTCAAATATGCCTTAATTTTTGTATCTTCCAAAACTCCAACTTCTGTTTGAAACAAAAGATTATATTTTCTTGGCTCAGTAAAATCATTTGATCCACAGTTTGGGCATTTACCATCTATATCTTCGGGTCTAAACCTCTGATGACATTTTTTACATTCTACAACCTCATCACCAAAATTTTGCACATGGCCTGATGCTTCCCACACCTTTGGGTGAGTTATTATTGCTCCATCTATTCCTACGACATTTTCTCTCTTTGTAACCATCTCCTTCCACCAATACCGTTTCAGATTATTCTTCATTTCTACTCCTACAGGTCCATAGTCATAGAATCCTCCGATTCCTCCATATATCTCAGAATTTTGGAAAATTATTCCTCTTCTTTTGCACAACGCTACTATCTCTTCAAGCATGTGCTGATTATACCCCATGATTTGCCTAGTGAATAGGGGGAATGGTCTACCAATTTATGTATGTACAGGGTATACTTATACCTATGTCAGAAACAAACTTAAAAAGTAATTTAATAGGGCAGAGAGAGATTCGTCTGAGTAAATTAGCAAGGATAAAGGAGTTGGGAATAAACCCATATCCGGCTAAAACATACAAACAGTACAACAATGGAGATATTGTTAACAATTTTGAAAAATATGATGGGAAAGAAGCTATACTTGGAGGAAGGATCACTGCATGGCGTGAGCATGGCAAATTGATATTTGCAGTTATAAAAGACGAGAGTGGTAGCATCCAAGTTATGATAAGAAAAGACTCTCTGCATGAAGATTTAAGTAATGGAATGTTAGGGTGGGATAATCTTGAGTTGCTAGATATTTCTGATTTTATAGAAGTAAGTGGGACAATTGGTAAGACAAGAACAGGAGAGATATCCATAATGGCAGAAAAAATTCGTCTTTTAACCAAAGCTTTGCGTCCTATGCCCAAGAAATTGAAAAACAAGGAACAAATGTTTAGAAGAAGGTATCTCGATTTAAACATCTCTCCTGAAAGGAAAGATATGTTTAGGAGAAAGGCTCAATTTTGGCAGGTACAAAGAAACTTTCTAAAAGATCAAGGATTTATGGAAGTTGAAGTTCCTGTTTTAGAACTAGTTACTGGTGGTGCAGATGCTACGCCATTTGTAACTCATCATAATGCTTTACATCAGGATTTGTATTTAAGAATATCCACAGAGTTATTTCAAAAGAGGTTGCTTGGTGGTGGGTATGAAAAAATATATACATTAGGGCCAAATTTTAGAAATGAGGGAATGGATGATGAGCATCTTCAGGAATATTATCAGTTGGAATGGTATTGGGCATATGCTGATTTTAGGGACAATATGAAATTAGCAAAAGAACTTTTTTTGGAAATTGCACAGAAAGTCTATGGAAAAACGAAATTTTCAACAAGAGGGCATACTTTTGATTTGGCAGGAGAGTGGAAGGAAATTGATTATGCTCAACTGTTAAAAGACAAATTTGGAGTTGATATATTTAATGCTGATGAAAAGGAGCTTTTGTCTGTAGTTGAGAAAAACAATATTGCTATAGGGGAGAAAATAAATAGGAATAGACTTGTTGATGCATTGTGGAAAACGGTTAGAAGCACGATAGATGGACCAGTATTTTTAATTAATCAGCCAGCCTTTCTTTCTCCATTGGCAAAGGTACATGAAAATGATAAGAGAGTAACTGAGAGGTTTCAAATTATAATCGCAGGAAGTGAGCTAGGAAATGGATATTCTGAAATAAATGACCCTTTAGATCAACTTGATAGGTTCTTAGAACAGCAAAAACTTAGAGAAGAAGGTGATTCTGAAGCTCATATGCTTGATATAGATTTTGTAGAGATGCTTGAATATGGAATGCCTCCTGCAAGTGGATATGGGCAAAGTGAAAGAATTTTTTGGTTCTTAGAAGATGTTACAGGGAGAGAAGGGACATTCTTCCCACAAGTGAAAAATGAAATAGATAATACAACGAAGGAGATCTACAAAGATAAGGTCAAATTTAGTCAAAAGAAGCAGTAGGTCTGCCATGAAAATTGTTTATGTAAACATGCAGGCACTATGGAGAATATAAAAGATATCATCACCCAGATGAAAAATGCTCCCAAGAAAGAAGATGAAGGAGTGGGGCAAAATGAGCTTTTTGATATAGATAAATTAGAAACAAACCCAAAGAAAGTTTTAGGAGATAAACATAAATATATTTCTAAGGAGTATCAATTATATGGATTAAGATTGGCAGGTAAGCTTGGAGACAAGGATAGAGCAACAATGTACATAAAATGGGCGAAGGAAAAACCAAGAGCTATTTTAGAACAGGCACTGAGTTTTACATCTGATTATCCAAAGGCAAGGGATAAAGCAAGAATCTTTATGTGGAAGGTGAAAGAACTGGAAAAAGAGTATAAATTGAAAAAGAAATAGTGTGAGTGCATTTGGCATACTAAGAAGGGAAATAAAAGCATATTTTTTGAATGAATCAATATATAAGCAACAGCTGGTGGGGTGGATTGTAGCTGATACTGTTAAGATAACAGCTCTTATTTTTGTTTGGATGAATGTTGCTCAAACTAGAGTTGATATAGATACAAGCTATGTTGCTTCTTACTATGTTCTTGTGATGCTTATTCAAAAAATAACATCAGATTTTACTATTGAAAATGGTGTAAGGGAAATGATTAATGGAAAGTTTTCTAATTTAATTATTAAACCATTTAATTATTTAATTGAGTATGCAGGGAGAGATTTGGGGAATAATATATTAAGATTTATGCTTTTTATTCCTATTTTCATAATAGGTGTGTTTATTCTATCAGCTAATAATTTATGGATATATGAGTTTAATTTCTTGCGATTTATATTTTTTGTCTTTAGCTTAATAATTGCTTTTATTATAAATTTTCTTTTGGGGAATATTTTTTCTCTTCCTGCTTTAAGAATAAAAGAAATGGATGGAATTAGAATATTCTATTACAATACTGCATCTATGCTTTCTGGTGAATTTATCCCAATAGTTTTTCTTCCTAGTTTTGGGCAATACATACTTAAAATACTACCATTTAGGTATACATTGTCTTTTCCTGCGGAGATACTTTTAGGTGAGGTAGATATGATTGGTGGGCTACATGGGTTTGTGATTGGTATTGTATGGGTCGGTATATTGTATCTAGTATACAAAGTTACTTTTTCTCATTTTATTAGATATTATGAAGCTGAAGGGATTTAGGAATACAGCTAAATATTATTGGAGAGTATGGAGAAGGATTGTTAATGGAGCATTGTCTCGAGGGTATATCTACAAAAGAGAATTATTTATATCTTTAATAAGGTCTATTTATGTTGTTTTAGCACAAATTATTCTTCTTAATGTAATTTTTTCAGATACGCAAATGTATGTGGGGTGGAGTAAGTCAGAAGCCTATCTTGTTATAGGTATATGGAATATTTTGAATTATACTAGCTGGGCTGTGTTTGGGATAAATTTAATCCGTTTAGAAAGTAGTGTGATAGATGGATCATTCGATTATATTCTTCTTAAACCAATAAGTTCTTCATGGCTTGCATCATTTGGAGATTTTTTCATATATAATTTGTCATCTGCTATCTCTGGTTTGGTATTGGTGTGCTATTACATTATTACTAATTTAGGTAGTATTACTTTAGTAAATGTATGTTTTGGTTTTTTATCAATGTGTGTAGCATTTTTTATTTGGTATTCCATTTTTTTAATTTTTGCAAGTTTTACAGTATCAAGTCCTAAGAATGGATTATTGGCAGTCGCAAAAGAGCTACTAGGAATAACAAAGTATCCAATTGATATATTCAAAAATGTAGGAGATATATTATTTTGTGCAATAATCCCCTTGGCATTTTTAACAACTGTTCCTGCTAAATTCTTTATGGGTGAAATATCTTTCAAAAGTATACTTTATGGTCTTTTAGTAGGAAGTTTCCTATATTTAGGTGCTAGGTGTCTATGGAGATTCAATGTTAAGAAATATAACAGTGCAGGAAGTTAAGCACTGTATATACTATTTTTGATTTTTTCAAATCAGGGGTAGAAGTATATACAGTGCTGTGCAAAGTATTTATTGGATATATCGTTGGGTAATGACTGACATAAGTGCTTCTACATTATCTGCAGAAATGTTATTCCCTTCGATTGATAAACCAGGAACTCCTGTCTGGTATTCCAGGTCTATCGAACTTCCGTTTAAATCTTCAAAATCATCATTCACCATGACATATCTTCCATCTTTTTTAAAGATTTTGTAGACTTTTTTGTCTACCGACCCATCATCTAACTTGATTGTTATCTCCAACATTCTCTCCTCCTTTTGAGATACTTTGCTTTTAATGTGCACAGTGAGCAATATAATGCTCAAAACACAGTACTATTATATTGCTACATCTTATAGTAATCAAGGAGATAGGTAAATTCTAGAGGTATTTTCTTGCTACAGAAAGAACTTTATTGAGTATCTCATCTAGAGAATCTCCTTGCATAGGTACTCCAGATGCATATATGTGTCCACCTCCTCCCAATTCTTCGGCAATTATTTTAACATCTTGGTATCCTTTTGTGCTTCTAAAAGACACAAACCAATTATTTTGTTGTGTGTTATCTGGTTTAATTATGAATCCCCAATGTACTCCTTGTATATACCTCAGGTATTTGTCACGGAGAAAAGCTTGTGCTTCGCTTACTCCTTTTTTTAAATCAGGATTTTGGTCAATTGTTTTTCTGTCTATGTACATATATGCCATATCTCCCTCTATGGTGAGAGTTTTTAAGTATTCTTGTATTGCAATTGTTGACTCTTTTGGAAATTTGTCTTTTTTGTATGAAAAGTCTTCTATATCTATTGGGGATATTTCCATCATGTCAGCAAATATTCTGAGAGAGTTTGGTGTAGTTATGTCATACAGGAATCTTCCAGTGTCTGCTATTATTCCATATTGAATGAGTTGTGCGATATCTTCGGTTATTTTGAAATGTTTTCTGTATGCAGTTGAAAAGAGTGTATATATTTCCTCTGTAGCAGAACTAGCGTTGTTGTTGAACAGAAGTGTATTTTCAGGTTGAGAGACTATTGTGTCGTGATGGTCTATTATGACGATATTTTTATTTTCAGTAGTCAATATATCTTGTGGATCTTTGCACATGTCTATGTCAGAAGCATCAGTTATAATCAGGGTGTCAAACTGTGTGTTGTCGATATTTTCTCTTATTTGTATATTTTTCATTCCTGGAAGGTTCATTGATGGGTTTTGTTTTGTCTGCATTTGTATATTTTTTGATGGGAATATTTGTTTTAGTATTTCAAATACAGTTAGCATACTGCAAAAGGCATCAATATCAGGTCCTTTGTGTGTGATGATCAGTATATTTTGAGATTTTTTTAGTATGTTTTTTAAATTTTTGATTTTTTTATCCATATGTTCGCAATTATATCATTTGTGAGAGTTTTTTGATTTAAAGATGAAGTATGGTTGGGTATTGTGTTACAATGAAGACACGATGAAGTTAAGTGGAATATCAAAGAAGTCGGTAATAATTGCTTGTACAATAATATCTGTTGCTGGGTGTGGTATAGCATACTATGTTATTAGCAGGGATAAACAGAGTGGAATGGGGTGGATGGATACAAATTGGTTGTACAGGAGGGTAATAAGTGTAGAGAATAGTGGAAGTAGTTTAACTAATGAGGATGTTTTAATTAAGGTAGATAGTGCATCATTGATATCAGGAGGTAAGCTACAGAGTGATTGTGATGATTTTAGATTTACAGATAGTAATGATAGTTCGTATTTGAGTTATTGGATAGAGGGAGGATGCAATACGAGTGAGACAGACATATGGGTAAGGATACCGACATTGCCTACAGGAGGTAAGAACATATATATGTATTATGGGAATAGTTCAGCTAGTAGTGGAGGATTGAGTTGGGGAGGGAATGTTTATATGTATTCAGAGGGTAGTTGTCCGAGTGGATGGACGAGGGCATCAGAGATGGATAATAAGTTTTTGTATGGAAGTAGTACATTTGGACAAACGGGGGGGGAGTGATACACATAGTCATAATGACGCAACATGTACCACTGGGGTTTCTTCATCAAATACTTCTGGAGGTAGCGGTATGTACACGATACACACATTTACATCAAGTGGAACGTTTGTTGTAAATGAAAGTATTACAGCAGAGGTTTTAGTAGTAGCAGGTGGAGGTGGAGGTGGGTATAATTTTGGAGGTGGAGGTGGTGCAGGAGGATTGATTTATAATTCATCTTATACTTTTTCGGCAGGGAGTTATAGCGTAACTGTGGGTGGAGGTGGTGCAGGTGGAAATGGAGGAAAAGGATCTAATGGTGGAAATTCCTCGATAGGAACATTAACAGCAATAGGTGGGGGTGGGGGTGGTACTAGTGTTAGTGGAGGTGGTGGTGGGTCAAATGGTGGATCTGGTGGTGGGGCCGGTGGCGGATCTTCTGCAAGTAGTACATATGGTACAGGAACGAGTGGACAAGGAAACAGAGGTGGAGGAAAAGGATCTAATGGGGCAGGTGGAGGTGGAGGATATGGATCTGCCGGAGGGAATGGTTTGACTGGAGGTGGGAATCAGGCATGGTTGGGTTATAGCGGGAATGGAGGAGAAGGTTATTACAGTAAGATAGGAGGGACTGGGCAATGGTATGCAGGGGGTGGTGCTGGTGGAACAGGGAATGCTTCATATACTTTTCAAAGGCCAGAAGGAAGGGCTAGGGGAGGAAATGGCGGTTATTTTAGTACACCTGCGACTGGCGGTGCTCCGAACAGTGGATCTGGAGGAGGAGG
>DAOOVU010000016.1:0-10266 GCA_035370505.1 Candidatus Dojkabacteria bacterium
GTCGATTCTATCAATTTGTTAATGAAATTTCCACTCTCTGACATTAAATTCTACACTTTCTCTACCATTCCATACATTAATATCTGGATATCCTACTACATCTATCACAGAATTCTCGCTAATTTTGGCAATATCTTCTTCACAATTAAAAAGAGTTAAAGTCAAAAGATCTATTCCATCTCCTTTCACAACCAACTTCATGTGATTTTTTCCAACTCCCACAATCTGCTTCTTAAATACTACCAAATCTGTTAAGGCAATGATGGGTTTAGGATTTCCATAACCAAATGGTTCCAACTTAGATAAAGAATCTAGCAGTAATACTCCAATTGCATCAGAACTTACGAGTACATCAGGCTTTAAATCTCTCTCCTCAAGCATATCTTCTGATATTCTGTCATCTGCATAATTCATTAAGAAATTCCTAAAATCACTAACATTTTCATATTTAAGGGTGAAACCTCCAGCTAACTCATGCCCTCCAAATCTTTCTAAATATTTACTACTTTTCTCCAATGCTTCGGTTATGTTGAAACCGAGTATACTTCTTGCAGAACCTTTGACTATACCATTGTTATTTGTTCCAACAAGAACTGGTCTATGGTAAATCTCTTGTAGTTTCCCTGCTACTAAACCTATGACACCTTCATGCCAATCTTTTCCAACTACAAATATTATCTTCCCTATACCATTTTCTACTAGTTGACTTTGAGCACTACTAAGAATATCTTCTGTCATCTGCTGTCTTTCACTATTTAATTTGTCCAGATCTCCTGCTATTTTCTCACACATAGCATTGCTTTGACTTACAAGCAGTTTCACTCCCTCAATAGCAGAACCTATCCTTCCTGACGCATTTATTCGTGGTGCTATAACATACCCTAATTGGTATGAATTCAGTGTCTTAGAATCAATCTTTGCTTTAGACATTAAGTAACTAAGCCCTTTTCTCGGGTTCTTTCTCATTTGACTTAATCCTAGTTTTACAAAAGTTCTATTCACTCCAGTCAGTGGCATTATATCTGCAACTGTAGCAAGTGCTGTTAAATCCAAACCACTAGTATTTTCGTCTATACTGCTCTCCATTCCTACTAATTTCTTTATACTTTGAACAAGAAGAAATGCTACGGCACTACCACATATCTCATCAAATGGGTATTCATGTTTGGGATATGCTTGATGTACCAATGGGTAACTAAGTCTATTCGGAAAAACACTTGGAGGTTGGTGATGGTCTGTTATGACGAAGTCTAAACCTTTTTTTCTGTATTCTTTAATTAAATCAAAATCTCTTACCCCACAATCAACAGATATTAGTAGATCCGCTTTCAAATCGAGTACATCATCTAAGGAATTTTGTGTTAGCCCATATCCTTGATCTATTCTGTTTGGTATGTATGGGACTACATCTATCCTTTTTCCAATGTATTTTGACAGATCTCTGTAAAGAAATTCCCATAGAATACTAGAAGCACAAATGCCATCGCAATCATAATCTCCATGTATTACTATCTTTGAGCCATTTTTTACATGTTCCAATATTTTTTTAGACGCTGATTCTGTGTTAAATAGTTTAGTAGGAGATGGTATATCACTAGGATTTGATGAAAAAAACTTTTCAACATCAGTTATACTCCTTTCCTTAAGAATAGAATCTATTACATTCTCTACTCTGTACAATTTAGGGGGAAGTACCCATTTTCTTTTACTCTCTAATGTCATCGGATATGAATTGGTCAATTAAATCCCAGCTAAAGCCCTTTCGTAGTAGAAATGAAATTTTTTTAGAGTCTCTGCGGGATATCTTTTCATTATGATATTTCTTTTCATAAACATCTACTAACATTCTATATTCATCAGGAATTAGTTCCTCTACTTTCTGCACAGCAGTATCTTTATCTACTCCTTTTGAAATTAATTCTGATATTATCAAACTTTTTCCCCTAGGCCTATTTTCCAATCTATCATTTATGAACATTTCCGCAAATCTCTCATCATTCACATATCCATATTCATCTAACTTTTGTACAACTCTGTCTATTATGCTTTCAGCCGATTCTTTATCTAATTCCGTATACCAAATTCCATTTTTTTTCATAAGAACAGACCTCAAATACTGTTTAACCTGTATTGCAGTCTTTGGATTTTTTGAAACAACCTCAATTGCACGATCAAATAATCTTTGTTCCAAATCATATTCAAGGATATCTTTAAGCTCATTTTCATCTATTTCCTTCCCAGCATACAAAGAAAAATGAGCTACACTGGTCAATGAAAGTCCACAGTAAAATTCTTCATCTACAAAAACACTAACACGAAAACTATCCTTTTTCTGGGATTCTAGCTTTGTAATTTTCATACTGCTATTTAATCTTTGCCTTACTCTTGATGTCCTTTACTATTTTTTCTTTAAGCTTTGAATCTTTTCTTAGCAAGTCAGCAACTGCTTCTCTACCTTGAGCTAACTGTTGATCTCCATATCTAAACCAAGTACCAGATTTTTGAATAACATCTAATTGCAAACCAGCATCTAGGATACTACTCTCTTTATCTATTCCCATTGGATATATCATATCAAAAGTCGCCTCTTTAAAGGGTGGAGCAACTTTATTCTTCACAACTTTTACTTTTCTAGAATGCCCTATAACTTCGCCATTTTTTAATATCTTATCCTTTAATCTAATGTCTAACCTCACAGAAGCATAGAATTTAAGTGCATTTCCACCAGTAGTAGTTTCAGGATTACCAAACATGACTCCTATCTTCATCCTTAGCTGATTGATGAATATTATTGTCGTTCCAGTTTTCGAAGCTATTGCCGTAATCTTTCTCAATGCCTGAGACATAAGTCTGGCTTGCAATCCCATGTGGCTATCTCCCATTTCACCTTCTATTTCAGCCCTAGGAGTTAGAGCAGCTACAGAATCAACAACAATCACTCCAAAGGCAGATGACCTTACTAGTGTTTCCAAAATTTCTAATGCTTGTTCTCCAAAATCAGGTTGAGACATATATAATTCATCTATGTTTAGCCCTATATTCCTAGCATATCCAGGATCAAATGCATGCTCAGCATCTATGAAAGCAACTGCTTCACCCATTTTTTGTGCCTCAGCCAAGATATGTATAGCTAATGTGGTTTTTCCAGATGATTCAGGACCATATATTTCAATTATTCTTCCCTTTGGAATACCTCCCACCCCTAAAGCAATATCTAAAGACATAGCTCCTGTAGGTATGACATCTATATCAACCTTCTTCTGTTCTCCAAGCTTCATGATAGATCCTTTTCCGAATTGCTTCTCTATTTGAGCAACCGCCATTTCTATGGCCTTTTCTTTCGGAGAATCACTTTCGTGTATGGCAGTTTCTTTCTTATCCACATCATCTTTCATAAACATAAAAAGCTAAATTAAATGATGATATACAGGATAACAGACAGCATATATCTAGTCAAAAAATACAAAGATACTTTTTAATTAATCAGTAATATTTTTATACAAACTCTTTATCTACAATAGCAGAGAGGTTGTCTTCAAAAGCTTTAAGAAGTTCTTCATCTTCTCTAATATATTTAGCTATCTCTATTTGTATTGCAGGAACATGCAGTTTTGATGCAACAAACTCACTCAATGACTCTCCTTCGTCATATGGAAACTTCAAAATCTGTGCATTTATGTCTAGAAGTTTTCCTTTCCCAATATTTTCAGCTACCGTCCTCGCAATTCTATATGATTTGGAATATCTACTTGAATAACATATACAAAGATCACAATCATAATCATCTAATATCCCATGAATATCTATAAAGTATTTAATACCATTCTCTCCTATTACTTCTCTTACTTTCTTTTTATAATTGTTCCTTCTTTCTTTTTGATAATTGGGATCATAATCAATTTCTCTATTGAGGATTAGCCCATAACTACCAGTACGATTACAAAGTTCCTCTACAATTTCTTCAGTAAATGGCTCTGCTTGTTTATATGCCATCGATAATTTTGGTCTCCTATGAAGCTTACAATGTGGTGCAGAAAACAAAACATGTCTCTTACCTTCTATAACTTTAACCTCAGGATATTCCATGCGTATAAAGTAGCACATTTCGCATGTGATTTTCAAATGAAAAATAATTTATGCTATAACCGGATAACAGTATTTAACTTAACAATATACATCCAATGAGAAAAATATTTTGTACGTTCCTCATTGCAGTTATTGGTTTCATGCCTTTTGCAATTAATCTGCAAGTTCAAGCATCGAATGGCTATGCTTATGATACAGAGGTCTATGACTTGACAGGAGAATATCATGATTCAGAGGATCTTACCGAAGCCCTTCTTGTATCCCTTATGGCTTTATGGATGGTTTTTGTTCCTGCATTTTTGGCAGTATATGTATATAGATCATTTACTTTGATGAATGTTGCTAAGAAGCTTGATGAACCTGATGCTTGGTTTGCATGGATACCAATATTAAATCTCATATTAATTTTCAAACTCGGAGAAAGGAGTCCATTATATCTACTTCTCCTTTTGCTCCCAGGCATAGGACAAATAGCAATCTATATAATGGAAATACTTGCATACATGCATATTTCAGAAAGAATGGGAAGAGACAGAATGCTTGGCCTTCTCAAAATTATTCCTATGGGAGAACTAATTCTTCTAGGAATACTCAACTGGGGAACTTCTAATACTAAGAAAAAGGAAGCTAAGTAATCAGTCTATAAGCTTTCCTTGGCTATCTTCAGAATCATAAAGCACTGGAGAAGGATTATTTTCCTCCGTTACACCTTCTAGTTTGACTTGATCCATCCTCCTAGTTAGCTGATTAAATCTAGTCGTACTAACAGTATCATACTGTTTTTGAAGTGCCTCTATTCTATCTCCTATCTTAAAGAATGAATCGGAAAAGTTTCCAAATTCTTTCTCAAATGCCTTTACATGACCAATTATGTTATAGATATTCTTTTGAACCCTGAAATTTTCATATGCTTGCTTCACCATACGCAAGATAGCAGTAAAACTAAAAGGCCCTGCCAATATGACTCTGTTGGCCATAGCTTCTTCCGTAATCTCAGGCATCTTGTCATATATGAATGAAAATATCATCTCATTAGGAACAAAAAGAATTACAAAATCAACAGTTTTATCCTCTGGATTTATATAATCTCTGGTTGTTACCTGTTTAATCTTCTCTTTGACATCTTTCTCAAAATCCTTCATATACTTTTGCTTCATCCCCTTATCATCAGTCTCAGACATCTTACGCAGATTTGCATATGGAAATTTCGAATCAACATTAATCCTTGTTCTATCTGGCAAAAATATTGCAAAATCAGGCCTAGTTTTTGAATCATCTTGTTTCCTATTAAATTCATAATCAACTCCCTTTACAAATCCAGCCATTTTTAATAGATCATCAGCCACCTTTTCACCAAATTGACCTCTAACAGAATTATCTGACAAAAGTTCCTTCAAATTCTCGGTACTTACAGATAGTTTCTCCGTAACTTTTCTACTTTCTTCCACTGAGTTTTTCAATGTGGCATATGAATCTATTCTCTCTTTCTCTGCTGTTTTTACATAATTCTCAAGATCCTTTACCATTCTAGTAATCTCCTCTCTCTTACTCTCTAAATCCATTCTATTCTGCTTAGTCTCTGATCCAAGCTTTTCATTTGCCATTCTCACTAGATTTTCATTAGCCTGATTAAGAACAATCGGCAAAAGTTCCGTAAGCTTCTGCCCTATAACCTCAGTAACCTCTTCATCAGAACTAGATTGATTCTTCCTAAGAAGATAGAAAACAAACGCTCCAAGAGCAAGACCAACAATTAAGCAGATAATACCTACTGTAACATTAGACATAATGATATAATTCAAGAAATTAAGTATGCTTTTGTCCCTCTATTATATATAATTTTTAGCTAAAGACCAAAAGATGAAATTACTCCCCCAGAAGGATACCGTTTTCTTAAAGAATTTATTCTTAACAACAATATTAGGAGGAATAATTGGAATATTAAACTATCTATTCAATATATTTGTAGTTAAATACACTGATAAATCTGTTTTTAGTATATTCACTGCTGCTCTAGGCATAATATATTTAGTACAAATACCTGCAACTTCAATACAATCGTTTCTAACAAAAATTGTAGCAAAAAATGATAACAGCAACCTGTCAAAATACAGATGGACTGCCTTAAAATATTTAGGCGGAATAGGCATCTTACTTTCTCTAGTCTTTTTCCTTTTTAAACAGGAAATTTCAACTTTAGCATCAGTACCTGAGGATATTGTAATATACCTAGCAGTAACACTTTTTTTCTCGTTTGTATCTCCAATATCAAAAGCTTTTCTTCTTGGAGAAGAAAAAATCGTAGCAGTCAACCTTTTACTTCTTCTTGAGACTATTCTTAAATTTGCAATAGGTGCCGTAGCTATAAAAATGGGAGGAAATATTCCACTCTTGATACTTGCAAACTCTCTACCTGCAATTCTAACAACAATAGTTATACTTCCTTCTTTGAAACCTAATAATACAGGAAAATCCATAGAAACCAAATTTACAGAATTGATTCTAATTACTATTTTTATGCTTCTCCTTACAGTTCCATATACCATTGATCTTGTATTGGTAAATGAGTCATTTAGGGCCGAATACGGAGCCATTTCTCTACTTGGAAAGTTAGTTTACTTCAGCTGTGTAATGACTGCTTCAGTTATGTTTGCTAGAGTGTCTAATGAGAACAAGAGTGCAAATAAAAGAAAAAGTCTTTTAATATCCCTCACTTTAGCATTTTGTATTGGAATAGTAATATCCCTTGTATATTTCCTCTTTACAAATTTAGTAATTTCTTTAACTGTGGGAGAGCAGTATATTTCCGCTGGAAAGTACCTAGGGGTTTTTGGATTATGTATGACTGGGTTCGCTGTAGTGTATATGATTGCAAACTACTTCATAACTCAAAATGTATATGGATATATATTTGTCCTTTTATTTGTTTCTATTCTTCAAATATTGTTATTTCAATTCAGGAATTCTTCACTCAATCAGGTTATTCAAAACCAAATTATCGTTTACTCTGTGCTAACTATTTCAACAGTGTTAATACTAGTATATAAATTTAGAAAAGAAATAAAAAATGAAAGAGAAAGACTTAAAAATTAAGGAGAAATCTGCAAGTTTTTTTAGTGAATTCAAAAAATTCGCACTGAAAGATTCTACTCTGACAGTAGCAATAGGTTTAATGCTAGGAACTGCTGTAAAATCTGTAGTTGACTCTCTTGTAAAAGATATTCTTACTCCACCCATTGGGAAATTGATATCAGGTATAGATTTTAGTAATTTGTACATTGCTTTAAGTCCACAGAAGTTTAACTCGCTTCAAGAAGCACAGGAAGCTGGGGCTGTTGTCATTACTTATGGGAACTTCATCAACAACTTAATTTCCTTTTTAATAACTGCATTAGTTTTGTATTTCATAGTCTATACAGGACAAAAATTTACGAAAAAGGAAACAAAGAAAAAAGGAAAGAAAACAAAGATTTGTCCATACTGTAAGTCAGAAATACCAAAAGATGCTAAGAAATGTGCATTCTGCACGAGTGATCTCAAATAATTGGACGATATTGGATTTGAACCAATGACCCCTACAATGTGAATGTAGTGCTCTAACCAGCTGAGCTAATCGTCCAGTAGCAGAATTATACATCTTTTCACCCGCATATTTCACATATTACTGTCAAAAGCGGTATAATATCAAGCATTGTTCATAGAACTTTAAAAAAGAGGACGGAAATGAGTATTTCTCTTGATAGGATCGATTGTATCCTTGATATATTGTGGCCTAATGATATGGAGGATCACAAAAAGTTGTTTATGCAAAAGCTCAAGGAAGAGCATTTAGAGGAGGACGATAACAAGGATGAATATGAAAAGTTATTTAGATGGAAAATCATATTTAATCTGTTAAGACAGGTTGAAGAGGAATTACAGTTTCAAACTGATGTCGCTATGGTAGAAGATGTTGATTTACAAACAAAATGTACTAAAACTGATAATATATTCATGCACATTAAGGGAATGAATAACAAACTAAAATATCTTCTAACTGGAAAACTATGAACAATGGAGTGCACCTTCACAGAAATCATGCTGATCTTCAGCTGAATAACAAGGTACTCTACTAAATCTATTTACTGTTGTGATGTACCTGAATTGTTATTCTCTTCACTTGCTTGTTGTGGTTCTTGAGTAGGAACTTCTTTTGTCATTTTCTTGAGACTTTTTTCTATGGCATAGAAACCGATCAGAAGAATTGGAAAACCTACTCCAACAAAGATACTTTTGCTAACTAAACCGGCTATTGCTCCGCCAATAATTGCTAAAACAACAATAGCGACAGTTTTTCCTACTGTCATATGCATGAACTGTATTAAATTAATAGTTGTTTAATGATATGTGATTATGATGGAGGAATCAATAGGGGAAAACAGATAGTAGCAAAAAATTCATGGAAAATGGATATTTGTAGGTCGTCGGACTTGCACCGCTAGATTGCTTAATGTTCCTCCTCACCATTACCTATTACAGCATGTTAAGTAGAAACGAGCAATGTGAGCTTCTCCAACTCACAACCGACCTACATAACTAAACTCATACTAGATATATAATACACAATTTCAACACGAATGCAAGAGGTAAATTTTCTAGTCTATATAATCCTTTTTGAGCTATTACATTTATGCACAGAAATTTAGCTTTATATTTTTATCTGCTTCCCTTCTTTTGGTCTCAGTGGGTTATACTTCCAGACATGGAACTTCAAAACGGAATAACACTTTTTGATGTGATATGAATTATGACATTATCAAAAGGAATCGTATATAATAGGCAGGATGAAAACACTTACACAGAAACAGTTAATCACGGATCTAGATTATTTCTATACTAAATTAGTTGAGATGCACCCTGACCCTTTCAAGTACATAAAAAGAGGAGAAATTTTATCATATATTGAAGAGACCAAGACTGCCTCTGAAAATCTCAAACTTGAAGAGTTTAGCATTAGATTAATGAAGTTACTAGCAAGATTGAACGATGGACATACAGAGGTTGGGGCCTCAGATGATGTCCTTGGTATTTTAAACTACCCTTTTAAATTTAAGTACATTACTGATGGGTATTACGTTATTAGTACTTCCAAAGAATATAAAAAATATCTAGGATCTAAATTACTAGGTATAAATAATAAAACAATCAGTGAGATTGAAAATCTTTTAGGAGTAATAATTCCTATTGAAAATGAAACATCTTTAAAATATTACCTCCCTACAAAATTGGTAGAACCAAAGCTACTTAACTATTTTGAAATCACGAATGGTAACAATGCGGAATTTACATTTCAAAAAGACGGAAAAATTTTTGTTGTTGAAGTTCCTGCTCTTGATTACAACACTGAGCTTATTGACATTTTTAGTACAGTTAAAGGGTTGGAATTAACTTTAGAAAAGAAAGAAAACTACTTGGTTAAGAGTATGTCAAAGTTAGACGCAGCATACCTCCAGTATAATGACTGTAAGGAGAGAGAGGATTACACAATGAATCAGGTTGTAAAGGATATTGAATCTTACAATATTTCAAACTTAATCATTGATTTGCGGAATAATAGAGGTGGTGACTCAGATGTTCTTAATCCTCTGTTGAGATATGTGAAAAGGGAGCAAGATAATATAAGAACCTTTGTTTTAGTAGGTACAGATACTTACTCATCTGCAATTTACAACTTGATTCAGCTAACAAGATTTAAAAATATAACAACTCTAGGAGATATCCCTCATGGTAATCCTACTCACTATGGTCAGGTTAGAAGCTTTGAGCTACCACACTCTAAGATAAAAGTTTTCACATCTACAAGGACTTTTACATTCAAAGAGTATAGACTTGGGCAAGTTTTCAAGCCAAGCTATATCGTTAAACAGATTCCAGAAGAACTTTTTGCAGGCAAAGACACACAATTTAGTTTCTTGAAGAGAAATCTTTTTTAAAGAAAGTTGGACTGGAGATGGTTTGAAAAGACTCTATATTTATCATCTTATGACCTTGGTAATGTTTGAAGAATCTATTCTATAGATAATCACATCCTTTAGTTGTTCTTCAGGATCTTTCTCTATATCTAACTCTAAACATTCTATGGGCGACACAGGATTCGAACCTGTGACCCTCTCGGTGTAAACGAGATGCTCTAGACCAGCT
>DAOOVU010000017.1:0-9317 GCA_035370505.1 Candidatus Dojkabacteria bacterium
AAACTCCGCGACCAGGACTCGAACCTGGAACCGAACGGTTAACAGCCGTTTGCTCTACCATTGAGCTATCGCGGATTATCAATGTACACTTTGCTATTATATCCACCTACTAGTATTTGTGCAACACACAATATTTGTATATTATATAATTTAATATATCTAACTTAATTCTAAGAAGCATGTTAGACCAAAAAATTAAAATATCCTTTATAGGTATGGAGCCTACTGAGGCCCTTAAGTCGTATGTTAAAGAAAAAATATCTAAATATGAAAACCTTCTTGATGATGCTACTTCCATTGAAGTTTTCCTAAAAGAAAGTAAGTCAAATAGAGGAGTAAATGATGATTTTAGAATTGATATAAATGTTAGTCTTCCTGAAACAAGAATACGCGTTGAACAAAGAGGTGAAAATATGTATGCAAATATAGATGAGGCATCTGATGTCCTAAATAGAAGATTGACTAGGTATAACGAAATGAAAGATCATTGGAGTGGTGAGAAACCTTGGAAAATGACTGAGGCAGAAATGAGTATGAACAATGAAGAGGATACAGAGACCAATGTCATATATATTCCCAAAATAACAAAAAGGAAAACAATGGATGATATGACTCCACTAGAAGAAGCTGAAGCTATAGAAAGGATGGAAATGGCAGGATATGATCAATATTTATTCAAGAACAAGAGTACTAATAAAATTAGTATGATATATAGAAGAATAGATGGAGGGTATGGTCTTGTAGAACCTAAAGATTAAGCCGTAGTAGTATACATTATATACAAAAACCCCGCTTGAGGCGGGGTTTTTATTACATATTCTCTGGTATCAATTCTTACTTCTTAATATTATCGATTACCTCATTTACCAACTTTATAGTAGTAGTTAAAAATCCATACTTTGGAGGATTTGTTGCATTATCAACAATATTATATTCATTCCTCTTCTGACTTAACCAATCCTGTGAATTAGAGTCAACCAACTGCCTCTTATACCAATCTGTGGTCTGATTCTTGTATTTATCGAAATCAAGCTTCTCACCCTCTTCTAAAGCAGCAGCATCTGTAGGGAACAAAACATCACTATATTGGTCAAAGAAATTCTTTATATCATCATCTGTATACTGCAATGATGGCTCTAAAATTTTTCTTAACAAGACATCTGTTCTTAACTGATCCTTAAGTTGATCAAGTGTGAAATTATTTGCAACTAATGTATTTTGAAGAGCTTCTTCTCCACCCATACTCTCCTTTATTCTCTCTAACTCAGCATTAATATCTTCATCAGTAACTTCTACATTTGCCTTCTTTGCCTCTAATTCAACTATTTGATCATCAATCATCTTCGAAGCCATTGCTTTTCCATAGTATTGTTCCATTTGTTTTCTCCATTCACTTCTAGGAATTCTTGAATTATTGACTATAGCTATACTGTAACTATTATTGTAATACTGCACTCCTAAGTCTATTAGTGCTAAGCATGCAATTATTATGACTATATACTCTACAATCTTAAGGACAGGTCTAAAATTATGACCTTCAACTTTAATGGTAGGTAACTTTGGTTTCTTGAAACTAATCTTTTTTGTAGATTTATCCCTCTTATCTTCTTTTAAAGCTTTTTGCTTGGCAGTTTCTTCCTTTATTGGGGCTTTAGCTTTCTTATCTTTACTCATTAAGTTAATATATATTAAATTTAATAGACTAGTCCAAGTTTAGCAGAATATTACTAAATATGAAAGAGATGAGGGAAAGATTATTGTATCTTCAGATGTAAATATATTGTTCTATAGCCATTATTGTGATCTATTATTACATAACCTTGTCCACACTCTGAGTATCTGTAAAGAGTCCCACTTGCTGCAGCAACAACTGCTGCACCTCCTGTAGAATAATAATCAGAACGGACTAAATCCGTAGCATGGTAGTTATATGGATCTCCTTCATGGACATTTTGTGTTACGACCACAGATCCAGTTAAAGGCATCAAGTAAGATCCAGAAGATGCTGGTTGTGGTGGAGTTGTACCATCCCAATCATAAGCAGTTCTAGGCCCATTCCATGTTAAAAATGCATTACTCCATATTGGAACATTTGCATAGAAGGGCTGACCAGTTCTTGAGGCACTAATTCCAAAGTGGAGATGAGGTCCAGTAGAATATCCACATGTCCCAACTCCTGAATCAAGGTATCCTATTAACCCACCTCTTGGAACAGGTCCTTCATTTATCATTTCTCCCATATGAGCATTTATATATTCAAGTATTTTTGCATCTACAGCAGCCTGTTGTGCTCTTTTTTGAACCATTTCTGCAAGAAGTTCTGCCTGTTTGATTTTTGATTGTGCGAGAAGATTTTCCCTTTCCTGTTTCTGAGCATCTAACTCCTGCTGATTTTCTGCCAACTTTATTTTTTCTTCTTCAGTATTATTTCTTTTGATTTGTAGCTTTGCTCTGTTTTCTTCAAGTTCCTCCTCTTGTTTCTTTAACTCAGCTGCTTTCTCAGAGTAGTTCTGAAGATATTGTTTATCTTTTTCTCTAGTCGCTGCAAGATATTTTGCTTTTCTTAGAGCAGAAGATATGTTTTTCATATCAAGAAGTATTTCAAAAGTGTCTAGAAAAGAGTATTTGTATGATTCTGATACCCTTTTATCTACTGATTCTGAAAGAACATCCATTTCCTGCTTAAGAATAGATACATTGTCCTCTTTCTCTTTAATATCTTTTTCAAGCAGCTTTATTTCGACATCGTTTGCACTTATTTCCACTTGTAGAGATTGAATTACTTTTTCTGACTGTTCAATTTGATCTTTTAGGTAATCTATTTTTTCCTGAAGGGTCAACTGTTGGTATTCTTCGTTTTTAAGCTGTTTACTTATGTTATCAACCTGCTGTTTTAAAGTAGTAGATTGTTTTCTTAGATATTCAACACATTCATAGGAATTAGGATCTATATTCGATGGACATAATGATTGAGTGTCTGCAAAGACGTTATTTTTTTGAGGCATAGCAGATACAGCTGATATTCCAGCTAATACCGATATCACGAGTAAAATTGTAAGTGTTATTTTCCTTTTTTTCATTTCCTATTCTAAATATTTTCTTACTGCACTAAGACTGCTTATGACTCCAATGAGACCACCAACGACCATATGAATAGCATAGTAGATTAGCAAGAATAAGAGATCTGCTCTCATTAAAAAGCCTAAGTCAAAACTCTTGAGTGTTTCAGTTATGAAGACAGCAAAATCAGTGCCTTGTGTATAGTACATTAAGATATACCAAGGAATTATCAAAAGAGAGGCACCTATTACTCCTCCTGCGATGCCATAGAAAAGACCTTCCAGTATGAAAGGAAGTTTTATGAAGCTATTAGAGCCACCTACAAGGTTCATAATACGAATTTCCTCTTTATGTGAGTTAATATTAAGGCCGATTGTTACCCTTATTAGGAAAAATGTTACTATTACAAGTGCAACTATTAGCACAATTGAACTTATGTTTATTATCTTTGATAGTGATTTTAGATTATCTACAACATCTTCAAAGTACATAACCTCATCGATAGCTGGATTAGTTTGTTTTTCAGCATTTATCTTTTCTATTATTTGTAATAGAGCTTCCACTGACTTTGCACGTATCTCTAAACTTGGTGGAAGAGAATCTGCCGTAACCGTAGATAGTAAATCAGGATTGTCGGCAAAGTCATTTTTGTATATCTCAAGAGCTTTTTCTTGTGATATGTAATCTATGCTTTCTACCAGATTTTCATCATATATTTTATCTCTAAAAAGCATAATGTAGGATTCTTCAGTATCCTTTTTAAAGAAAACTATTACCTGAGCTTTCTTTTCATAGTATTGGACTCCTTTCTTAGCAATAATAGCTGCACTTATGAACAGAGAAGATATCGCTATAACTATGGAAGTTACTAGGATTGTAGAAACAGAAAGCCACTTGTTTCTTTTAATATTATTTTTTGTATAGGAGATTATTTTACTGCTCATTGTTGTTTTTAATAGATTTATTTAATAAATAGCTTCTAACAAAATCTTCCAATATTTTTTCTTCTTTGTCATTAAAATTCATGTTTTTTAAATCATCTTCAGTAAGTTTTAATATTGTATCCATGTTAGTAATATTATTTTGAATTAGTTTCTTTAAAACTTTTTTATTCAAGTCTTTGATACTGTCATCTGGAATAGATTCATCTTTCTTTTCTTCTTCTGGCTTTAGTACTTTTTCTATCTCTTCTGCAGTATTTATCTTTTCTTCAGTGTGTATAATAGAAGGCTTTTTAGGCTTCTTTATTGTGTCGTAATCACCTTTATTGTCTGAGATAACTTTGCCATTTTCTATACGAATGACTCTTGTTTTCATAAAATCAACAATTTCTTTATCATGGCTTATTACCATAACAGTAGTTCCACTCTTGTTTATACTTCTTAGTATCTCTAGGATTTGAAATGAATTATCAGGATCTAGGTTACCTGTTGGTTCATCTGCTATGAGAAGATCTGGATTGCTTGCAAGAGCTCTAGCTATTGCTCCTCTTTGCTGTTCACCTCCTGACAATTGGATTGGAAAAAGTGATCTCCTATTTTCAAGCTTTACTAAGTTTAGGAGATAATCAGTAGTCTCTTTTATCTCTTTATCAGGTTTACCAAGAATTTCTAATGCAAAGGCAACATTTTCTTCCAGAGTTTTACTTGGTAAAAGCTTTATATCTTGAAATACGACACCTAGTCTTTGCCTGTATTTAGGAACTAAAGGTTTAGGGAGTTTTGTAATTTCTACATCTTCAAAGAAAATAGTCCCAGAAGTAGGAAGTTCTTCCCTTATGAGTAATCTAAGTAATGTCGTTTTTCCCGCTCCGGATGGTCCTACTAAGAAAGAAAACTCTCCAGTATCGATACTGAAAGTTACATCTTCTAGAGCTGTAATATCTGGGTTATATTTTTTTGTAACATTATCAAACAACAGCATGGCAGTTTTAGACAGATTAAGTAGTTTTCACTTCTCACTATGTTACTTCATTCTTATTTCTGCTTCAACCAGTTCGTCTATATCCCCATTTAGAACGCTCTCAGGATCATTTAATTCTACTCCTGTTCTAAGATCTTTTACCATCTTGTATGGGTGAAGTATGTAGTTCCTTATTTGGTTGCCCCATCCAGCAATTTTGTATTCACCTTTTATGTCTGATATCTTAGTTAATTTTTCTTCTTCTTTTATACGCCATAGTTTTGCTTTAAGAATCTTCATAGCATTTTCTCTATTTTGAAGTTGACTCCTTTCACTAGATGATTGAACAGTGATGCCTGTCGGTATATGGGTTATCTGTACTGCCGATGATGTTTTATTCACATTTTGACCACCCGGTCCCCCAGATTTTACTGCTTTAAATAGAATATCTTTGTCTGGTATCTCAAGTTCTGGATCTTCATTTTCTAACATAGGCAGAACTTCAACTCCTGCAAAAGTAGTTTGTCTAAGGCCTTGAGAATTAAATGGTGATATTCTTACAAGTCTATGTGTTCCATGCTCCTTCTTTAATGTTCCATATGCAAATGGTTCATCTATGTATATGGTTACATTCTGTAACCCAGTCTCGTTTCCTTTTGTCATCTCTGATATCGTATATTTCCAATTCTGTTTATCAAAATACATTGTATACATTCTGAAAAGCATCTCCACCCAATCATTTGATTCTGTACCTCCCTGTCCAGCATATATTGATAGGATTGCTGGAGAGCTGTCATACTGATCTGAAAGAAATTTTCTCAATTCAAATTTGTCTAGTCTTTCTCTAAGAGCAAGGAAGTCATCTATTAGCAAGTTCTGTTCTGTTTCTTTAGTTATGGAATCGAATATATCTGCAAGAGAATCAATATCTTTTTTTAATGCTTCAGCAGTAGAAACCTCGTCTTGTATATATGCAATTTCAGCCATAATCTGCTTCGCTTCTTTGTTATCTGCCCAGAAGTTTGATTCCAATGTTTTACTTTGGAGTTCCATAAGCTTCTGTTTGTTTTGATCAAGATTAAGACTTTTGATTGTTTTTTCAATATCAGATTGAAGGTCTAAGATATCTCTTTTGCGTAAATCGTTCATATGTAATATATTATACACGAGTTTTGTTTGACATGATTTTAATTCAATAATCCTTTTGTATGTTTGATTTCCTAAAAAAAGAAGAAGAGAAGAATACCACGCTTGCACATCCGCAATATGCAGATAAGGTGTTTAGTAATCGTAATTTTGTTACACTGATAGTACTTGATGGTTTTGGAGTATTTCCAGATGCAGAAGGTAATGCTGTTTGGGGGGCAAAAACTCCATTCTTGGATACAGCGTGGACTTTTGGAAGATCCACATTGATTCATGCAGCTGGAACTCATGTAGGACTTCCTAATGAAGAAGCAGGAAACTCAGAGGTTGGACATCTTAATATCGGGGCTGGGCAGGTAGTGTATCAGTCTCTTCCTAGGATAAATGATGCTATTAGTGCTAATGAGCTTAATAACAATCAGGTAATTCGAGAGATGTTTGAGCATCTGCGAAAGAATAAAAGTGATTTACATTTGACTGGAGTTTTGAGTGCAGCTGGTGTACATGGGCATATTAAGCATCTTTTCTCGCTAATGGAGATTTGTAAAGCCAATGGAGTGAATCCTTACATACATATTATGCTTGATGGTAGGGATACTGGTCCTATGGATGGATATTTGTATATAAGTAAATTAAAAGAAAAGATAAATCAACTTGGTGTAGGACGAGTAGCATCAATGATGGGACGATTTTATGGAATGGATAGAGATTCAAGGTGGGAGAGGACTAAATTGGCATATGAGGCTATGGTTGGAATATCTGAAGATACATTTACTGATCCAGTAGATGCCATTCAAAAAGCTTACAAAGCTGGTGAGTATGATCAGTTTTTTAAGCCAAGAGTATGTGTGGGCAGTGATGGTAAACCAGTTGGCGTCGTAAAAGATGGAGATGCTGTATTGTTCTGGAACTTTCGTGAAGATAGGGCAAGGCAATTAACGAAAGTTTTTGTAGAAGATGAATTTACTCCATTTACGAGGATTAATTATCCAAAAAATGTATATTTTGCGACTATGACAGGTTACGAAGAAGGTTTGCCTGCCCATGTATTATTCCCTCCTCTTGAGGTTAAGCAGTCTTTGTCAGAGTATCTTTCATTGAATGGTAGAAGACAAATTCATCTGTCTGAGACAGAGAAATATATGCATGTAACATACTTTTTTAATGGTGGTATTGAAAATCCTCACCCTGGGGAAATATTCTTTAATATTCCATCTCCGAGAGTTGATGATTATTCATTGACTCCAGCTATGAGTGCTGAACTTATTCGTGATGAAACTGTCAGAAGAATTAAGGATATTAAGAATAATCCTCTTGAATTCATACTTCTTAATTTTGCTAACCCAGACATGCTAGGGCATACTGGAAACTATAATGCTGCAGTAAAGGCAAATGAAATTACCGATGGATGCTGTGCTGATGTTGCTAAAGCGTCTCTAGAGGCTGGTGGTGCTGTAATAATAACGGCAGATCATGGAAATTGTGAGACAATGATTAACAGAGTAACAAAAGAGATCGATATTGCACATACAAATAATCCAGTTCCGATGACAATACTAACTGATGTTGAAGAAATGAAAGGAAAAGCTGGAATTCCAGCTAAAAAGATTGGTACAGGAGAGAAGGCTAAAACGACTGGTCTTCTGGCAGATGTTGCCCCAACTGTTCTTGGATTATTGAATATGGATATTCCTGCAGGTATGACAGGAGTTGATCTTCGCTCAGTTATTTAGTACTCATATGGTGAAAAGCAGTATAGCGATTCCAAGAACTATTCTGTAAATTCCAAATACAGTAAGCCACTTTTCTTTACTCTTTTTGTTTATTATCCTTAGACAGAGGTATCCAACTAGGAAAGTTATTGTGAAGACGAGAAGGGAGTCTAATGATTGTAGTGATATTTGTGAATCTGCCATATCAAGAATAACTCCACCTAACATTACGGGAAGACCTGCCAATAGTGAGTACTGTAATGCAGTATACTTATCAATTCCCAAAAATACTCCAGCTATAGTGCAAATCCCTGATCTGGAAGTTCCTGGAATGAGAGCAATTGCTTGTGCGAGTCCAATAATAATTGACTGCTTCCATGTTATTTTTTCAAGACTCTTTATGTGTTGATTGTGATACTTGTTTTCTACATATATCATAACTATTCCCCAAATAATCAAAGATATGGCAGTAATCCATGAAGCTCTTAATTTTTCTGATATGACAGAATCAAACAAGATGCCAAGTATTCCAGCAGGGATTGCAGATACAGCAATTTTTAAGAAAAATATCCATTTCCCTTTTGTAAAGAAATTATGAAAAATTTCATGAGCAAAAAATATTAATATTGCTAAAGTAGTTCCAAGATGGAAGAACATTAAAACTGCTGAAGACACATCCATATCAAAAATTTCCCCAAGCAAGAGTAGGTGAGCTGAACTCGAGATAGGAAGCAGTTCTGTAATACCTTGTACTATGCTCATTATAGTGAGCTTTAAAGTTTCCATATAATTTGGTATTCTGAATTGAACACATTATGGTAATATTAAATAGAATGATAGTCAAAGATTGCTTAAAAATTTTTACAGTCCTCCTTGTGTGTATACTTCTCCCCTTTGGAAAAGCTTTTGCTTCTTCTCCATCCTTTTCTTTGTATCCCAATGGTGGAGTGGTTGTGAATGGTGGTGATGGATTTGTTGTTGATGTAATGATTGATACTGGTGGTCAAAAAATTATCTCTGCAAAGTTTACATTGCTTTTTGATCCTAGGGAACTTCAGTTGACTAAGGTCGAAAGGAATAATTCATTGTTTGATCAGTGGCCCGAGGATGAAAGTACTGTAGATAATGATAATGGGGTAGTTATGCTTGAAGGATTTAGTCAGAGTGGGAGTGGAAAAGAGTATATTACTGAGGGAGATCCAGATATATTTGCAAGGCTTCATTTTAAGGCATTGAAAAAAGCTGATGCAGTGCTTGATTGGGAGTACGAAACGAATAATTCTGTGTTTGAAACAGTAATGATACTTGATGGTAGTCCTGCCAACAAAAATATTTTAACTACAAAACCTAGTAGTGCAACATTTAGGATTGGTACTGTAATCATATCTGATGGGTCATTGTCAAATACTGGTATTCCAATGAATAGGTATGTGCTGTTCACAGGCGTCGTACTCATATTATTCGGTGGATTTATGGTGTTCACTAGACCAAGGTCAT
>DAOOVU010000018.1:0-8661 GCA_035370505.1 Candidatus Dojkabacteria bacterium
AGGAAACCTGCTTCTTTTTAATCATCCCAAACTCGTGCTGAGTATCATATCACACTCATAAAGTCTGTGCAAGTTCCTTATGAATAATTTGTAAAAGATATCTCGAGAACACTGTTACAGAACACTTTCTAGCATTAAAATGCAGGATACTACAATACAATTATTTTTACAAAGAATAATCCAATCTATCCGAATAAAATACTGGCTCACATGTTAAATTGATTTTTAACCCTTTCAATATCCTCGCATCCCCATTATTAACTATATATGTTGCATGAGCCTCACAATTCTTCAACTTGGTAATCCCCTTTAAAGCTTTTTTCACAGAAGGATTCGTAACAGAAGAAATACTCAAGGCTATTAACACCTCCTGCAGTGTAAGAGGCATTTTCTCTCCTGTAACCTTCGGCATTAACTTTAGTATCGGTTTTAATACGGAGGGAGACAACAAATCTATACTATCAGGGATTTTCTCTACTTCCTTTATTGCATTAAGTACTAAACTACTTGCAGGACTCAAAAGATTAGTTTCTTTCCCTGTAATTATTCTTCCATTTGGCAGTTTTAGTGATATAACATGTCTTTTTTCCTTTTTAGATTTATCTAAAGCAGGTTTAACAACATCAAGATAATTCTCACTAATTCCAAGCTCATTCATAAGCTTCTTCACTCTCTCAGGAGTATCTGCGTCTGCCACACCTGTCTTGTAGTTACACATTTCATTAAAATATCTCCTCACTATCTCTCTTTTCGACGCCTCCTGCACAACCTCATCATCTACGATGCATTCTCCTATCATGTTTACACCCATGTCTGTAGGAGAATAGTAAATATCCCTTTTGAAGATACGATAAAGAATTGTTTTCAATATGGGAAAAACTTCTAAATCACGATTGTAATTCACTGCTTGTATCCCATATTTCTCAAGGTGAAAATAATCAATCATGTTCACATCTTTAAGATCTGCAGTAGCAGCTTCATATGCCATATTAAGAGGATGCTTTAACGGAAGATTCCAAACAGGCATAGTTTCAAACTTTGCATATCCTGCATTCACTCCCCTTTCATGCTCATGATATAGCTGAGATAAGCATGTAGCCAGTTTCCCAGATCCAGGACCAGGAGCATTTACCAATATTATTTTTTTCCTTGTTTCAATATATGGATTTGCTCCATATCCCTCTTTACTAACTATAGTATCAATATCCGTTGGATACCCTTTTGTGAACTTGTGCGTATATGTTTTTAATCCATACCTTTTGAGCTTTTCTATGAATCTGTCTGCTGCAGGCTGATTATTGTACAGTGTCACAACAACCGAGTTTATACTGAAACCCATCTGCTTAAGATGATCTATGAGACGAATGACTTCCATATCATATGTAATCCCATATTCTGCACGAACTTTTTTCTTCTCTATATCACCAGCATTTATGCAAAAAATTATCTCCAAGTCATTCTTTAGCTCTTCAAACATTTTTATCTTAACATCTGGGCAAAATCCTGGAAGAACTCTTGATGCATGAGTATCATCAAATAGCTTTCCCCCTATTTCTAAATATAGTTTGTCGAATAATTCAGTCCTCTTTCGGATATTTTCACTTTGAATCTTTACATATTTGTCATTATCAAAACCGAGTTCCATCTCGGGGTTACATTGTAGCATTCATATGAACATCTTTTCAATCGAGTTACTTCAACACTACTAATGCTTCATATTAAACATCTCTCTAAGCTCCTTTACTGTAGTTGCTTCATTTGCACTTTTATCTCTATTCCACTCTACTAATCTTGGAAATCTTAAGGAAAGTCCTCCACCTATGTCTTCCTTTGATATGCCCTTTGTTATTTCATCTGCTTCTACAGTGAATACAACTTCTGGATACACCCATACGTCAGGAACAAGAATTGAGGGGCACAATACATTTGGAAGTTGGTGATCCACAGTCTTTCCTTCAAATTGTTTTTTTATCTCTTCAAGAAGTTCATCGCTAAATCCTGTACCAACTTTACATACAGCCTCAAAGCAATCATTCTCTTCGTTGTACAAAGCACCTAAAACTGCCCCTATACCAAATTTTGACCTTCTCCCTGAGCCGTAAAAATAACCAACACACACCAAGTCAACTGTATCAACTAAAGTATTAACCATTGATTTTTTTAGCTTTATCCAGTCATAGTTCCTTACCCCTGGTAGGTATGCTCCATTCCTTTTCTTCACAATTACCCCCTCGTTCCCCTCTTTAATATTCTTGTCAAATATTTTCTTCAATGAACTCATATCATCAACATAATCTGTCGTGCATTTTGATATATTTTCTTCTACTTTAATTTCCTCTAATGCCTTTATCCTTTCCTCAGTGTTATTCTGTGATATATCTTCTCCATCAATATACAAAATATCAAAGCACATAGCTCTTACTGGAATATCTTGTTGAACTGTATCTACATTGTACTTTCTCCTCCTTTGCATTGTTTCTTGAAAGGAAAGGAATTTTCCATTTTTCCAGCCTAATGCTTCAGAATCCAATATAAAAGATTTTTCTTTCATTTTTCTTGCTCCTTCTACTATTTCTGGAAACATTTCTGTGATATCTTCTAGATTTCTAGTAAAAAGCTTCACAGTCGTATCATTTGTTTCATTGACAAAGAGACTCTTTTCCTCCTGCGGTATATATTTTTCCCACAATACATTCCTGTCTGCTCGAGGATCATTTTTTGTCTCGTATTTATGTATTTGACATCTTAATCCATCAAATTTAGGTTGAACAAGTATTGGGGGATCAAATCTCTCAAAAACCTCTTCAAAAGAACCTACCCTTTCTACTAGCCGTGCAAGAACAGGAACACCAGGTTGTAATGATACACTTCTTAAATTTTGTATTGCCTGCTCGGGTGTTGCTCCAATTATTTGTGAACATATATATCCAATGTCTGTGCATACACCATATGCTCTATCAAGTTCTTCCCTAAGGCTTTTGTCTTTGCATACAACAAAAGAGAATACATCTAACAATGTTTTCGCACTTACTCCAAATCGAAGTTCTCCACAGATTATTCTTACAAAATATTTTGCCTCTAATGGGGTAAATGATTTTAAAGAGCGGAGAATTAAGACATTTTTTCTTTCTATGGATCCTGTACCTGTTATGTTCATAATGCTCCATAGTAGTTCATATATCTCTAACAATGTCTTTCTTTCGGGAGAAAATTTTCCTTGTGACACGAAGAACTCTACAGTTTCTCCAATATCTCCAAGTTCTTCTCTTTTTTTCTTAATATCACTATTGAAATTATTTGTACCTGCATATTGCGACATTAGATTAACGAGACTTTTTTCTGAATAGTTGAATTCTAACGCAACAAATGGAGGGGCTATTCTGCCCAATATCAAATAGGAGAGAATTTCTGCATCTGTTTCTCCTAACTGACAGTAAAAATCAGAGAGAATCCGAGTCATATCATTCCTAGCAGAGGTTTCCTCTATTTCTTTAAACATTTCGCATACTTTTTTGAATGTGATTTCTTTATTGCTTTTCTGCATATCTATATGTTGTTGATTTTGTAGTTCCTTCCTGCATTGCAAACCCACTCTTTGCAAGTACATCCATATCTCTTCTCAAAGTTCTTGGAGAAACATTAGGAACAAAAGCATACAGCTCTGTTGGTGATATTATTTTCTTCTTTCTAATTTCATTAAGTATTTTTTCCTGCCTTCTATTCAAACCGTTGTAGAAATTTACCCTAGTGTCTTCTTGCTTTGAAGAAACTTTCTCCTTTAATCTGCGCTGTCTAAGAAATGTAATCAAAACTAATCCAATTACAAATCCTATTACATACCAAATAACATTTGAATTGTCCTTTTTTGTCTCCTCTTCCATATCAAGAATAATAGTTAATTCACTAATATCATAACATTTTAGTACTCAAAGATTAATAATCTACTTATTCTAACTCAGCCAAATTCTTTCCACTGGAAACAGTTATGTCGAGCGGAGCATTCAGGCTCACAACATTCTTAGCAATATATTCCACTTTCTTCTGGAATTCATTTAACCTTTTTTCTTTTACCTCAAACACAAGTTCGTCATGGATCTGCAGAAGTATGTATGCTTCATTTTCAAATTCTTTTTGTATCAACCTATCAATCTCTATCATTGCCAACTTCATAATATCTGCCTCACTCCCTTGTATCGGCATGTTTATGGCCTCTCGTTGAGCAGATTTCAAAAGTCTAAAATTTTTTGAAGAAAGTCCTTTAATATGCCTAGTTGTTCCAAACATTGATTGTACATATCCTCTTTTGTAAGCCTCTTTCTCCAAATTTCTGATGTAATTCTCAACCCCGACATAGTGTGCAAAATAGCTTTGAATATATTTTGAGGCAGAATCAGCATCTATACTAAGCATATTTCCCAAACCATAGCCAGTCTGCCCAAAGAGAACTCCAAAATTAACCGTTTTTCCTAGACTTCTCTCTTCTTTTGTTACATCCTCAGGTCTTTTTCCTAATATCCTCCCTGCAGTTGCTGTATGCACATCTACACCATCTTTAAAATCCTTAATCAACAGGTCATCATTTGAAAGATGAGCCATTATTCTAAGCTCCATCTGAGAATAATCTATTCCTAAGAATGTGTATCCTTCTCTTGCTCTAAATGCTTTTTGTAGATTTTTTGCCAAATCCCCCTGTGCAGGAATGTTTTGAAGATTTGGGTTTATCGATGACAATCTTCCTGATGTAGTTCCTGTTTGCTTAAAATCAGTATGAATTGTATTATCTGTGCTTTTTCCCGCCAAATCTAACAAAGGCAAAACATATGTTGTCAGTATTTTATTTAATTCTCTGTACTTAAGAATTTTTTCAACAGATGGGTGATACCCTTTTAATCCTTCGAGAACAGATTCTCTAGTAGACTCTTTTCTACCTTTTGGAAGACCAAGTTCACTAAACAATACATCACTTAACTGCTTAGGAGAATTGATATTAAACTCATGCCCTATTGTCTCGAATATAGATCTTTTAGTCTCCTCTATATCCCCATACAACTCACTTTTCATCAAATTAAGCCAATCTGTATCTACCAATATTCCTCTGTCTTCCATTCTATGCAAAACGGTCGATAAAGGAATCTCTACATTTTTCAATACTTTCTTAAAATGATCCTCACGAATATTTAGAAAATCCCTCAAACTCTCCTTAGTGTAATCATACAATTCTATTTTGTCTGCATTTTCAGCTTGTTTTAACTTAATTTCTTCAATAGTATTTAAAACTTTCTCCTTTTGTGATGGGTGTATTTTACTTGGAAGAACACTTTTCGAGTAGTCAAAGGAGAGATCTTTCAACAGATATCCTCTTCTTTCTGAGTTAATCAAATGTGCAAAAAGATTAATATCATGTATGTTGGTTTCTGCGGCGATATTATACAAGGAAACTGAATTCTCAAATGAATAGGTAATTACATCATTACTCAAATCTATACTCAAGTTTTCCATCTTACAAACAAAATCCTGTGTCTCTCCATTTTGTTTTCTGCCCCTTACCATTATCCATTTTTCAGGTATGGCTGATTCTTCAACATCTATGTATACAGTAACTATATTCGTGCAATCTTTCAGGAAATTGTTTACATCTTCTCCACTATCCCATTTCCATTCTTCTGTAGGTGAAGAAAATATACTTAGTTGAGTGCTTTGTTCTTCATTACTCTCAATCTGTTTTAATTTATCAAGTTTGGGAATCAGTGATCTAAATGCGTATTTTTTAAAAACTTCCAATACCTTATTTTTATTAAAATCTTTTAATACACATTTATCAAGAAATATCTGAATATCAACATTTTGATCTATCTCTGCTAGTTTTCTGCTTAATTCTGCTTGCTCTATTCCTTCTTTGAAAAGCTCTGCTTGCCTTGGTTTTAAATCTTTAAGATTTTTGTAGATGTTGTTCAGAGAACCATACTTTTGAAGTAATTCAATTGCAGTTTTGCTTCCTATTCCCTTTATTCCAGGTATATTGTCTGATGGATCTCCTGCTATGGCCTTGAAATCAACAACCTGCTCAGGATAGCAACCAAGATATTTGAATGTTTCTTCTCTATCGTACGCAACTAAATTCTTAAAATTTCCTGATGGGAGGCAGACTTTAACTTTTTCACCAACAAGCTGAAGAAGGTCTCTATCTCCACTTAGAATATACAGCTCAATATTTTCATTTGACCATTTTCCTTCTTTCACCATTCTGGCTATAGTTCCTAGTATGTCATCTGCTTCAAATCCTTCTTTTTTCAAAATTGGAATATTGAATGCTTCTAACACTTCCTCTACTATTGGGAACTGGTCTATTAGTGATTGGTCTGTGGGTTTTCTGGTTGATTTGTAATCGGCAAATTCCACATGCCTAAATGTTGGTTTCGCAGTATCAAACGAGCAGAGCACATATTTTGGATCAAATGTTTCAAGAGCAGACAAAAGCATTACCGTAAATCCATATACTGCATTCACTTGTATACCATCTTCTGTTTGTAAAGAGGATGGATATGCATGGAAAGCTCTATGCACGATAGCATTCGCATCTATCGCTAAGAATCTGTCTTTGGAGGTTTTAACTAAGTTCATAGCCTATTCTAGCACATCACGGCAGGATTATGCCCCGAATAATGCATTGAATTCTTCTCCGCTCACAACTTCCTTTTCAATGAGTAAGGAAACCAATTTCTCAACATACTCTTTCTTTTCAATCAAAATCTTCTTAGCATCTTTGTAAGCTTCATCCACTAGGGTTTTAATTTCTAAATCTATCATTTCTGCAGTTTTTTCGCTGTAGTTTCTTCCTCCACCATATGCATATCCAAGGTGTTCAACTTCATCAACATCTCCATATTTTACCATTCCAAGCTTCTCACTCATTCCGTATTTCATCACCATTTCTCTTGCAACCTCTGTAACATGCTCAATATCAGATGAAGCTCCAGATGATATATCATCTAGGAAGACCTCTTCTGCTGCTCTTCCACCAACACCTGTTCTCAACCAAGCCAACATTTGCTTTTTGAAAAGAGTATCTCTTTCTTTTTCTGGGAGATACACTGTAACTCCACCTGTCATTCCTCGGGATATTATTGAGATTTGCTCAACTGGATCTGCACCTTCAGTAAATTTTGCAACAATAGCATGTCCTGCTTCGTGATATGCTGATTTTTTGATATCATCGACCTCTTTATCATTCTTTCTCTTCCTTCCAAGTTTAACCTTTAGATACGCCTCCATTAAATCTCCCTGAGATATCTTTTTTCTGTTATCCTTAGCAGCCATTATCGCAGCCTCATTCAAAAGATTTTCCAAGTCTGCTCCTGAATATCCCACTGTTTTTTTCGCTAATGTATCTAGATCAACTCCACTCTCAAACCTTTTATTCTTTGCATGCACATCAAGTATTGCTTTTCTTCCCTTAGCATCTGGCATTGGTACAACAACTATTCTATCAAATCTCCCAGGTCTCAAAATTGCTGTATCAAGTACATCTGGTCTATTTGTAGCACCTAACACAATTACATTTTCTCTCTCTTCAAGACCGTCCATTTCTACAAGAATTTGGTTAAGTGTCTGCTCTCCAGCTCCGGAATGTAGCACTGTTCCTCTCTTTTTTGCGACCGCATCTATTTCATCTATGAAGACTATGCAAGGAGACGCTTTTCTTGCTTTCTTGAATAGGTCTCTAACTCTTGATGCACCTGCTCCTACAAGCATTTCCTCAAACTCAGATCCTGAAGTATGAAAGAAAGGAACCCCTGCTTCTCCAGCAATCGCTTTTGCTAAAAGTGTTTTACCAGTGCCTGGAGCCCCTGCAAGAAGTACGCCTTTTGGAATTCTAGCACCAGCATCTGTATACTTTTTTGGATTTTTAAGAAAATCTACTATTTCGGTAAGCTCCTCTTTGACATCGTCTATTCCAGCAACAGAGTCGAATGTTATACCAGTCTTCTTCCCAAAAAGAAGCCTTGCTTTACTTTCTCCAAAATCCATTATCTTCCCTCCTGATGCTTGCATATTTTTTATCATTACATAGCCAAATACTACTGCAGCTCCAAGGAACAAGAATGTAACAACATCGCTGAATGTAATACCTATTGCAGGTTCATAGAAATCATTCTTCAAATCCTGCACTTTTATACCAGCATTGGTTAAAATTTCATAGAAATCGGATTTACTTGGCAGAAGAGCATATTCTCTTTGTATAGTTTCTGTACCATCCTTTTCTTCTTTCTTCTCAAGGACAACCATATCATCTTTGAGATATATCTTTTCATAGTTATTCTCAGAGATATCAGTAACTATCTCACTTACAGGAACTTCTTCCCCATTACTGTTTAGAACACTATGGAGAAACAAAGCCCAAGTTAAAAAGACAGACAGTAGAATTACCGCAACAACACTTGGAACTCTAAACTTTTTTGATGGCATTTTTCTAATATCTACCCTATATATATTTGCACCATCCTTTGGAGTAAAATCCTTCTCTTTTTCTTTCTTATCAATACTCTCCTTCTTTTCTTCAGTATTTTTCATAAACATATTTGAGATTATCTTATTCTAAACACATTTATGGTGGGAAGTGGAATCGAACCACCGACCTTGGGTTTATGAATCCCATGCTCT
>DAOOVU010000019.1:0-7537 GCA_035370505.1 Candidatus Dojkabacteria bacterium
CTTTCTTTAACATTTTGTGTATAACCTCCTTTCTTTAGTGATATATACCAAAATTTCTTTTGATAAAGAGATTTTAAAGTATATCCACTCATAAAATATGCAAAACAAGAGGAATCGTCAAGATGGCATAATATTATAGGTTACATATATATAACTAAGAAAAACTTTAGTGTAAAAGGATATTTGAGTATGTTTAATGTTCAAGAGTAGAGCAAGAAGAGCTAAACACCAAGTCAATATGCAACAATTATCCCTTTAATACACGCTTTCTGAATTATTCTCGTCTAAATACCGAAAAACCGTAGAACAAGACATTTTCTTGTGAACAATGCAAAGAGAGTACTCATTTGAGTACTCTCCCTATAGCATAAATTACTAGAAGACAATAAAAAAAACCTATTTTGCGACCTCAACAGCTCTAGTTTCTCTAATTACAGTAACTTCTACATTACCAGGATAATTAAGCTTTTTCTCAATCTCTCTGGCTATATCCTTTGCCATAACTACAGCCTCATCATCAGAAACTAAATTTGGCTTAACTACAATCCTTACTTCTCTTCCAGCTTTAATTGCAAAGACCTCATCTATTTTATCTCCACCTATTTCTTTTGCTGCATTCTCAATTCCTTCTATCCTTTGTATATACTGCTCATAACTATCCTTCCTAGCTCCGGGTCTAGAACCAGAAATTGCATCTGCCAAATATACAATCACTGCCTCTGGACTTTGCGGCTCAATATCTAAATGGTGTGCTTCTATTGCATTTACAAGTTTATCATCAAGCATATACTTTCTAGCTATCTGCCCTGATATATGATGATGAGGGCTATCTACTTTATGAGTAAGAACCTTTCCAACATCATGCAAAAGTGCAGCCTTTTTTACAAGTGCAGTATCTGTCCCCAGTTCTGTTGAAAGAACCTCAGCTATCCTAATAACTTCTATTGTGTGAGACATAAGGGATTGCCCATAGCTACTTCTGTACTTCATCTTTCCGACTAATTTCATAAGTCCTACATCCATATCAGGCCAACCAGCCTCATCAGCAAGTATTTGTCCATTTTTCTTTATTTCCTGAGAAATATCATTTTTCGCTTTCCTCACAGCCTCCTCTATTGAACTAGGATGGATCCTTCCATCTGCTATTAATTTATTCATAGCTACATATGCGATTTCTCTCCTCAGGGGATCAAAAGAGGACAATGCTATTGCATTTGGAGATTCATCTACGATTACATCTACACCTGTTAATTGTTCAAACGATCGTATATTTCTTCCCTCTTTTCCAATTATTCTTCCCTTAACTTTTTCATCATCAACCTTAATAACTTTAGTAGTTGTTTCTCCTACATAATCAGTAACAACCCTTTGCATTGACTCTACGAGTATTTTTTGTGCTTTTTCATCAGCTACAGCTTCTATATTCTTCTCAGCCTGTCTTATTTTTTGAGCCTCATATCCTTTCAAATCCTCATCTATCTCTGCTTTTAACTTTTCAGTCGCTTCTTCCCGCGATAACCCAGACAACTTTTCCAACTCCGTTTTAAGTGATGTTCTCATTTCCTCTATCTTTTCACTTAGGGCTTTAAGCTCTTTCTCCTTACTAGCCAATTCCTCACTTTTATCATCAAGTATTTTTGATCTTTTGTTTAAAGATTTCTCTCTTTCAACTAGAATTTCTTCATGTTCAGCATTTTCTTTCCTGATTTCCTTTAATCTTTTTTCTTCTCGCTCTCTTAATTCAGATATCTCCTCTTCGGCATCTTCAAACTTTTTGCTCATCATCTTCTTTGCTGCAGATTCAATTGCTTCTTCGGGTATATCTTCAATATTTACCCATTTCAATACATATTTCAGAAGGGCAAAAGTTCCACCAATGCCAACGATACCACCGATAATCGATGCTATTATAGTTTCCATTGCATTTCGATATTAAATTTAATAGTGTCCCTATTAAACAACTTTATGAAAAGATACGGCTAAAAAACCGTAAGAAGGTTTTAATATTTGTAATAATTTCAAAAATATTTTCACCAAAGAAATTAGTTCACTTAACATCTTTCAATTATCTAAAAATGTTTAATAACAGGACTTTATTATAATATCATGTTTGAGAAAATAATTGAAGAACTATGCCCTCTACACTTCACAGCTTGTACAAGTATTAGACTGTAGCTTTTGGAACATTTCCCTAAGTTTTTCTTTTAAATTCTGAACTTTCTCTTCATTCCAGTACTCTTGGGGAGTTCCGCTATCAGCACTTGTTATCACAGATGTCTCATTATCATGCCCAAGTATTTCACCATTGCTTACAACTGTTACATCTGGAACGTAAATCCTAGGATTACCTTCCTCATCTTTCAGCAAATAATCCTTCAAAATCTCTACTAATTTTTGGTATTGTTCTGTGTTATTCTTTCTATCAGCAAGAATATTTGTATAGTAAATCGTATCTATGTTTTGCTCTACAGCAACAGCATACAAATATTTCACATATGCTTGACACCACTTGCATTCTGGAAAGCCAAGATATACAACTCCTGTTCCATTTTCTAATATATCAATTACTTCATCTATGCTTTTGTATACAAACATATTATCTTGACCCACTCCAGGATATTCTTCTGCAAATCTTTTAGCATCAGCCTCTACCGCAGTATTCGTCTTTTCCTCATTCCTTTTATCTTTTAAGACAAAATTATACAAAAGCATTACACTAGCTACTACTACAAGACAACATATACCTATGGTCTGTAATCTTTTATGTTCTTGTATTTTTTTCATACAAAATTCAATTTTAAATTATCCTTCCCCATTATATCAGGTTCTACTCCCAACGCTCTACTGTCTGTCACAAGCATTAATTTCATCTATAAGTCTATGATAGTATCGTAGGTTATGTATAGTGGCTAATGTCATTCCTACTGCTTCCTTTGCCCTAAGCATATGATGAATGTAAGCTCTACTAAAGTTTCTGCATGTATAGCAGTCACATTTTGAATCTATTGGGCGCTCATCCAAAGCATATTCCGGTTTAGTGATTTTTAGAACTTCATTTTCCATATCGCTGGAGTAAAGAGTGCCGTGTCTTGCATTTCTCGTTACCAAAACAGTATCAAACACAGTATATCCTATCTTAGCTCCCATTCTAATATCTTGTGGTTTTCCGACACCCATAGCATATTTAAACTTATCTTTGGGAGTGTTTTCATAAACAGCAGTCATTTCATCCACAACTAAGTGTTTATCAGCATCTACAACAAAACCACCAAAGTTATACCCATCAAATCCTATTTCTGATAATTCTTCAGCACATTTTTTCCTAAGATCCAAATAATTTGCACCCTGAACAACACAGGTAAGTAATTTCCCAGTATTTTCCGTACCTTCATATTCTTTTTCAAAATGATCTTTACACCTCTTAGCCCACTGTACAGTTCTTTCAACTGAGGCTTCTGCTTCTTTTCTACTTATCCCAGTATCAGTACAGTCATCAAGAGTAACTAAAATATCTGAATTCACAGCCATTTGCATATCTATGGAGCTTTCAGGAGTTAAATTGTACAAATCACCATTTATTGGAGATCTAAATGACACACCATCTTTAGTTATACTTCCTTTCCATCTTTTTGAATGAATCAAAGAGAATACCTGAAAACCTCCAGAATCCGTAAGCACTACACCATTCCAATTCATAAGCTTTTTGATTCCTCCAAGTTTCTTTAGATTTTGATATCCCAACCCTATCATGAGGTGTAATGTATTTGTAACTATTGCCTTTGTCCCAGTCTCTTTAAGCTGATCGGTAGTAACAAACCTTACTGCACCATATGTAGCATCAGGCATAAATATACATTTTTTACCAAAATCTTTTATGTTCATAGGATCAGCATACTATCACCATAACTTAAAAATTTGTAATCTCGACTCAACGCATGAGAGTACGCTTTCTGTATTAAATCTCTTCCTGCGAATGATGAAACTAAAAGTATGAGGCTTGAATCAGGCATATGAAAATTTGTAATCAAATGATCAACACATTTCCATTTGTACCCAGGATATATGTAAAGGCCTGTACTACCAGTATATGCTGATACAAAACCTTCTTTGTCTGATACACTTTCCAAAGTTCTAGCAACTGTTGTTCCAAAAGCCCAAATTTTTCCTCCATTTTTTCTCACATTATTTATGCGCTCAGCTGTTTCTTTCGAAACAGAAATCTCCTCCGTATGTAGTTTATGCTCCTCTATATTCTCCTCTCTCACAGGAGCAAATGTTCCCCAACCTACTTGGAGTTCTACAAATGTTTCTTCACAACCTTTCTTCTTAATTCTTTCTAAAATTTCCTTTGTCAAATTTAAACTTGCTGTAGGAGCAGCTACAGAATCACCTATGCGTGCAAAAACAGTATTGTACCTTATATAGTCTTCCTTCGTGTCATTTCTTTTCATATATGGAGGTATTGGGGTATGTCCAACTTTTGTAAATATTTCTTCTGCATTCTGATTCATGGTGTACATTACAAAGCCCTCTTTATCTTTTTTCCCTACCTTTAGACAAATATTTTCATCTTCACATGATGTTAATATATCTCCCTCTGCTATATGTTTTCCTCCACCTACAAGGCAATACCATCCTCCATTCTCAACTTTATTCAAAAAAAGTATTTCTACCCTTCTTCCACTATCCGTTTTAAAAAATGTCCTTCTTTTTTCAACTTTTGTTTCGTTAAGAACAACTATATCTCCTTTTTGAACATATTTTGGAATATCAGAGTATTTTTGATCAATCATTTCACCATTTTTTCTATCCACAACAAGCAGCTTTGTTGTTCCTCTCCTTTTGGGAGGAAATTTTGCTATTTTTTCTTCTGGTAGATTGTAAGTAAAATCAGACATTTTCATTCTCGGATTATACCAATTTACCTTGATTTAATATACAATTACGATATGAGAGATTTACAAAAAGATCCTGCAAAGGTATTGTTCCTCGGAAGTGGATGGGAATCAGTAGAAACTTTAAAAGCATTGCATGGGGATAGTAGATTTAGGATTACTGGAGCAATTACAACAGCAGACAAAAGAGTGGGACGTAAGCAGATTATTACTCCCTCAGATGTAAAAAAATACTGTGTAGAGAATGGTATTCCCGTATTCCATACAGAGAATGATACTCAGAGGTATGTAAAAGCTATGGAGAAGTTTAAGCCAGAGATCGTTGTTTGCAAGGCTTTTGGGGAGATAGTTCCAAAGGTATTTCTTGATTATCCAAAGTATGGATGTATAAATGTGCATTTTTCTATTCTCCCAAAATATAGGGGAGCTGTGCCAATACAAAAAGCAATATTAGATGGAGAAAAGGAGACTGGAATTTCAATAATTCTGATGTCAGAGGGTTTAGATGAGGGAGATATTTTACATATAGAAAGGGAGAAGATACTTGATACTGATACGAATTTATCTTTGAGAAAAAGGTTAGTAAAGAAAAGTTCAGTAATTCTAGGAGATATTTTAGAGAAATGGATAAATGGAGAGATTATTCCTGTAAAGCAGAATAATGCTGAGGCTACATATTGTTGGCAAAAGGATATATCTAAGGAAAAGGCTCAAATATTATGGAATAGTTATTCTCCAGAGTATATACAGCGTATGGTTCGTGCATTTATTCCTTGGCCTGTTGCATGGTGTAGGCTTGGTTCATCTTCAGGAAAATCATTGGATGGGAAAATTATGAAAATTTTCGAAGCAGAAATTATTGAAATTTCATCAGAGAAAGATACAGGAACACTATTCAAAAAAAATAACATGCTCCTTGTTACCACAAGAGATCCGCATATTTGTTTAAGAATTAAAGAGTTACAAATAGAGGGGAAAAATAAAGTCTCCGAGAAAGACTTCCTGAATCGAATTTAATATCCAGAAGAATATATCAGTTCAGGATTTTTAACATCTAGGATTATATAGAAATATTTTTTTACTTCACCATAAGATGATAAACCAACTTTTGGTTGTGTCAGAATTGCAGCCTTCGCTTTTAGATAACCCTCATTTGTAAACTCCAAATCACTCCAAACATAATCTGACCCATCAAATTTTATAACTTTATCAAATTTCCTATCAATAAGATTATACTGAACCAAAACATCACTACCTTCGGATACAGTGAAGTAATATAGATATTTGTCATCTGGAGAGAAAATTGGTTGAGGGAAATTCATTTCGTAGACAGATAGAGAATAGTCAGGTAGAACTTCTATACCATTTCCCTCCACATCTATAATTCCTATTTGTCTTTTAAATATTTCGCTACTGTAATCTCCATCATATACTGTTGCTATTTTTTGATTATCATTTGAAAAAGTTGCGTATTGGAAATCATATCTAGAATCCATTTTTAAATTTTTACTAACATCAACATAATTAGAGAAATCGTTTGTAGAGCCTTTATACAAAAGCCCAGAACCTGCCTCTCTCAGATTCATAGCATTTACAGTATACACCCAATTTTTTAAATCATTAGAAAATTGTATATCAAAAAGACCAAATGTAGTAAACATATCCTCAGGATTTAACAAATTCCCATTCTCAATATCAAAAATAAGAAGGGTATATGGAAAATTATCCAATCTATCCCCTACATGCACCACCTCTGATACGATATACCTATCATCTTTAGAAATCTTAACCGAATTTTTAACAAATGTGAAATCATTATATTTCATAATCTGACCAGTTGACTCTACTTTCCAAGTAATCTCCTTATATTCCCCACCCCATTCCGTTGCCAGCGTATTCTCTTTCATATTTCTTAAATAATATTTTGTACTTTCATCATCCCAATCATAAACGAAAAGACCTTTATTACAAGAAATTGCTACTTTATTTGAGTTATTAAACAAAGAGGCTGAAACATCTTTATACTCATTACCTAATGTCAAAATATTCTCTTCACGACCGATTTCTGGATAAAAAACTTTTACTACAGAGTTATTGCTACCCTCCTCTACTCGAACTTCTCTTGGTTCATATTTTTCAAGGTTTTTTGGTTCCGAAGTAATTACTATAGACGAAGGAGTTATATAATCTGGAATCTTAAAATTTGTTGCAATAAATTGATCTTCACCACTACCATAGTTTTTATCACTAAGATTTTTTTCATCAATATTCTCTTCATTCTTTAAATTATCTTTTTGCTCCTCGGTATTACTATCAGTGCTAATATTATTGTAAGAAAATTCTTTATATAAAATTCCAGCAAGTATATATACAAAAACGAAACAAGCCACAACAGAGATTAAAGAATAAAAAATTCCATTAACCCACTTATTTTTACTAATTTTGCGAAATTTAGGAAATAAAGATCGCTTCATCTCTACATCTTTCTCCTGCTCAGCATTAACCTTCATAATAGAATTCAAAGTTACAAGTAAACAAATATTCAGCTGAATCTATAATTACATAAAATTAAAGAAATTACAAGAAATATTGTGCAAGTACACAATAAGCCGAATTCTGTATAACGATGATTATCTATCTAA
>DAOOVU010000020.1:0-6553 GCA_035370505.1 Candidatus Dojkabacteria bacterium
ATAACAAACATGTACTCTGGAGATTTAACATCCTTTGGTACAGTATACACAGTGAGCTGTTCAACCTCCTTATTTTTCATCTGACTTGAAACAGCTCTTTTCCAAATCAAAGAGTAGAGTTTCCCAGCTTGACCACCTAGTTCTCCTGCTATCTTTTCCTCTGAGACATTAAAATCGGTCGGACGAATTGCTTCATGAGCTTCTTGTGCATTTTTAGATTTTGTTTTGTAGTAGTTTGGCTTTTCTGGAAGGTATTCTTTTCCATACCTTTTTTCAACAAGTTTTCTAATACTTTCTACTGCTTTACTGCTTAAGAAAAAAGAATCTGTTCTCATGTATGTTATATATCCCGATTGATACAGAATTTGTGCTAAGTCCATAGTTTTTTTCGAAGAAAAACCAAGTCCATTGTATGCCGACTGCTGAAGTGTTGATGTTGTAAATGGAGGATATGCATGTTTACTAATACTCTTCTTATTTACATCCTTTGCTACAAATGGGCTATGTCCAATTATTTTTTCAATTTCATCGACTTCTTCTTTGCTCTTTGGTACATATTTTTTCCCATCTTTTCGGCTTAGCTGTGCTACTACTATTTTATTTGAAGAATCCTTAAGTTTTACGGAAACTTCCCAGTACTCCTCGGAATTAAAAGCCTCTCTTTCCTCTTCCTTTTCTACAACAAGCCTAAGAGCAACCGATTGAACTCTTCCTGCAGATAGACCATACCATATTTTTTTCCAAATCAATTCAGAAAGCTTGTAGCCTACCAATCTATCAAGAACTCTCCTAGCCTTTTGAGCATTAACTAAATCTATGTTTATTTCTCCCACATTCTTAATAGCTTCCTTTATTGCATCCTCTGTTATTTCGTGAAAAGTTACTCTCTTCGGATCTTCTAGCTTTAATACATTCGCTACATGCCAAGCTATTGCTTCTCCTTCCCTATCAGGATCCATTGCTAAATATACATTTCCATCTTCTGGGATAGCTTTTTTCAAATCCTTTATAATCTTTCCTTTACCATATATATTTTCATACATTGGTTCATATCCATTATCAACATCAACCCCAAGTTTACTCTTTGGAAGATCAATAACATGCCCAACCGTTGCCATAACTTTGTAATCCGATCCCAAATATTTATTTATCGTCTTAGCTTTTGATGGAGATTCTACAATCAACAGATTTTTGTATGAATACTTACTCTGTCGCTTTGAAGATGATGCCTTCGCCTTTTCTTTTTCAATTTTTTTTGTTTTCTCACCTTTTTTCATATCAGCAATGGTTGTAATCATATCCCACAGTTCATTTGAAAGCAATTACATTATCCGTTATATCTTGTTAACTCGTAATTATACATTATATCTTTAATGGAATTTTGTACTGGTTTGTGATTGGTTCTGTTAAATTGCGGAAATCATCAAGCCCACATAGAAGTTCTGCACCTTGTTTTGCTAATTCGTTACATCCAGCAGAGACAGGACTATATATACTTCCAGGCACAACATACACATTGCGATTGTTTTCTAATGCATATTTAGCAGTTATCAGTGATCCGCTGTGAAGACCTGCTTGAATGACTACACAATCCATTGAAAGACCTGCAATTATCCTGTTTCTTAAAACAAACATATATTTTTGAATGACTGTTTCTGAAGGGAATTCGGAGAGTACAAGTCCTCCATTTTTTACTATTTTCTCAGCAATTGTATATCGTATACTAGATACCCCTGTGGGTATAACTGCAATTGTTTTAATATTCCTTTTTAGACATATACTGTGTGTAAATTCATCCACACCTCTAGCCAAACCGCTTACTATTGCTATATTTGTTTTGCATAGATCTACAGTAAGAAAATTACTAATTATATTCCTTCCATAATTAGTAATATTACGTGTCCCAACAATTGAAATATGGTCAAAGTCTAAAAGATTTACATCTCCCCAACAGAATAACCTCTTTGGCGGATCATATATTTGTTTAAGTAAATATGGGTATCTTCTATCTTCGTATTCTATGATTGTCATGCACCGAAGATATACTACTGACATTAAAATTTCGTTAAATCAATCCGTTTGATATCATCCAATCAATCATTGATCTTGCTATTGCTGTTGCATTGTAACTTTGCCCACCATCTTCCAAAAATATCGTAAGAACATATTTTGGATTTTCATATGGAAAGAATGTTGTAACCCAAGCATGCGTGTGTTCATATTCTCCATTCTTGTTCAGCTTTCCAAACTCCGCAGTACCAGTTTTTGCAGCTACCTTTATCTTCATACCAGCAACCCCAGTTATTGTCGCTCTAGGACCATTAACAGCACTATACATACCCTCTCTAACAACTTCTAGAGCCTTCGAACTTACTATATTTTTATCTATATCTTCAAATACCACCTGCTCCTGTTCTTTTTTCTCATTAACAAAATACTTTGCAAGATGAGGTGTACGCAGTGTTCCTCCATTAGCTATTGCTGAAGTCCAATTTGCCATTTGCAACGGCGTTACCAATGTAATTCCCTGGCCTATGACAGAGTTGCAAGAATCACCTTCTGGATACCATACGGGTTCAAGCCAAGGACTTGTTGTGTTTGCCAATGCAATTTTGTTTGATGGAGATGGTAGCCTTCCAGCTGCTTCTCCAGGTAAATCTATTCCCGTATATTTACCAATACCAAATTTCTCGAGATATGGAACAAGAGCATTCATATCCCAATGACGGATCAACTCACAAAAATAGATATTAGAAGACACTGAAAAAGCATCTATCATGTTTAATGCACCATATGCATGATTTCCATATTCTTGGAATGGAGCCCCACTTGAAAATGTGTACCCTGCACGACTTACATATACAGTATCCTTCGTTACCACACCGGCATCTAATGCTCCAGCAGCAACTATTGTTTTAAATGTTGAACCCGGAGGAACTTGTGCCCCTATAGCTCTATTGAGCAGAGGATTCTTAGGATCATTGAGTAGTGCATCATACTCGCTTTTTGAAATACCTCCGACAAATGGATTGTTATCATATCCAGGGAATGATACCAATGCCAATATTTCACCATTTGTAACATCTTCTAGTATCCCAGCTCCTCCTATTGCCTTGTAATCGCTTACACCTTTTTCTAAAAGAGAATACAACTCTTTTTGAGCATTAATATCTATTGTTAAATACAGATTTTCTCCAGCCACAGGCTCTTTAAGGGTATATGGTTCATCTGACACAGTCTTCCCTATTGCATTCACTTCCCAAGCAACCTGCCCATGCTCACCTAAGAGTTTTTCATCATATTCTCTTTCTATTCCGGTTATACCTATTGTATCAGTTATATCAACATAGTCCTTCTTTTCAAGATCCTCAGCGGTTACATCTCCAGTATATCCTAAGATGTGTGAAATTATATTTTTTTCAGGATAATATCTCTTACTTCCATCTTCTATATATACACCAGTAAGTCTATCTAAATTGGCCTTTACCTTTATTGCCGTATCATTGTCTATATCTTCTGCTATTAGTATTTCTTGAAAATATGGACTTTCCTTATGAACTGAAAGTATTTTTTCCATTATTGAAGAATATTCTGACTTTCCATCACTTTTATTCTTTTTCCAATTATCCCCAAGTATCTCTGCCAACAAATCAACTGTCTTTTGTAATTTCTCAGCCTCTACATATCCATCTGAGTCCAAATAGTTTTCAATGAGAATATATACATTCATAGACGATACATTTTGTGCCAAAGCTACACCATTTCTGTCTAAAATTGCACCTCTTAAAGCTGGTTCTGTTTTAATCTTCACTTTATTTGTTAAAGATTTACTAAGCATTTCTTCCCCTTCCGCTACTTGTAAAGTAACCAAGTCTTTTACCAAGATACCAAAGATACCTATGAACAATATGAACAAAACAATATAATTCCAAGCTGGATTGATATTATCTTCATGATTTTTCTTTACCGAATTACGCAGAGTTGTTGTCAGCTCTTTTTTATTCCAATGTATATTGAACTTCCTACTTTTGTTATTTGTTTCAATTTTTTTTGAAATCTTTAAGTCCATTTTTATCCCAGTTTTATATTTGATTTATCACCTTCCTTTCTAAATCGCCCTGCAACTATTTCACAAAGTATAATTATTACTAAGGAGATAATAGAACGAAATAAAGAAATTTTTAATACATCAACTGTTATTGGAGCGAATGTTCGATTTAAAAAAAACGAAGGAAGTACAAATAAAAGGGAATAGTAAACAAAAAATGCAAACATCCTTACAATCCATGAAAGTATTCCAGCTTCTGTAGAGAAAAATATTGACAAAATGGAGAAAAATATTAAGGCCAACATAGCAACTAGGAAATTGGTTCCAAGCATATAGTGCGAGGTAACATCTATTATTAGACATACAACGAACATTAAGGAAAAAAGTACTCTCCAATCAACCTTTTTGTATAAGAACAAGAAGAGTATAAATGCAATATTTATCCCCAACAAGCTAGAAAAAAGACTTTCCAGAAATGTAAATAGAAAAACTCCAGTTATTGTGTATATCAGCTTTAATACAATCATATTTCAACAAATACAGTAATTAGATCATCATAGTTAATTAGTGGATTTACATATCCTGTTTTCGATGTGCTTGCAGGATTGTCAGATAGACCAACAAGATAACCAAGTATTAAATAACTACCAACTTTTTCATCATTTATTACAACGACATCTCCTTCTTTAACATTTGCATCAGCAGATATGTTTTCAACTTTGATACCATTACCTGTACCTATGGCTACAGCTTTGCTCAGTACTGCAGGAGAGGATGAAATAGCTGCATTTTCAACACCGCGTTCGGTAACTATTACTTCAAAATTGCTCCCCTTGGACAAAGGAAGTTTTACCAAAGATCCTGCTTTATCCGATTTTATAACTTGCCCAATATATACATTTCCTATACTTACAACATTGTCTTGCTTCACTCCATCATCACTTCCAGCATTTATCTTTATGTATTCGGAATCATTCCCTCCAAGTACTTTACACTCAACATATTTTTTTGAAATGTCAGAAAGATTAAGTTGCTTTTTAAGAGATTCATTCTCCTCTTTTAGTAGAAGATAGTATGCATTGTTAATATCTTTTTCATACACATCTGTCTTCAGTTTGCTATAGTTTTCCATAAATTCACTCATCTCAACAAAATTCTGCAGATACTCTTTTACATTAGTCCCTATTTTTGTTCCATCATACGACACAGGCTCAAATACATACGATATTCCATTTCTAAGAGAAGTTGCCAACCCAATACTATCTAGCAAAATGAAGATTATACCTGCAAGTATACTTACAGATATATACGCATATGCATTGTCAAAAGCAGATTTTGTTTTTCTCATTCTCAAACAAAAGTCGTTTAATTAAACCAATTCGTCCCACGATTTTTGTATTCTTTGGAGTAAATCTATGTGATCTAGCATCAAGGCTGTTCCTTTTGCAGTAGCAGAAAGAGGTTCATCAACTATTTTAACTGGCATATTAAGTTCTTCACTCAAATATGTATCTATTCCTCTAATTAAGGCACCACCACCAGCAAGATATACTCCAGAAGTCAGCAAGTCCTTAAGAAGCTCTGGTGGAGTATCTTCTACAGCATCTTTTACTGCTTCTGTAATTATTCCAATCGTGTTCATTATTGCTTCCCTTATCTCTATACTATTTATCTCCACAGTCTTAGGAAGTCCTGTAAGTAAATCCCTTCCCTGAACACCCTGTTTCTTTTCTTTTTTCAATGGAATAGCTGAACCCATGAGTATTTTAATATCTTCTGAACTCCTTTCCCCTATCAAAACATTGTATTTATTTCTTATGTAGTTAACTATATCTTCATCCATTTCATCACCTGCTACTTTCATTGTTCTATCAACCACAATATCCCCCAATGAAAATACGGCTATGTCTGTTGTCCCTCCCCCAATATCTACAATCATGCTACCTGAAGCATCTTCAACAGGAAGGCCAGCACCTACTGCAGCAGCCATAGATTCCTCAACTATGAAAACCTCCCTTGCCCCAGCAGTTTTTACTGCATCTATAACTGCCTGTCTTTCAACCTCTGTTACTGAAGATGTTACTCCGACGATGACTCTTGGCCTTGGTATTTTAAACCCCTTGCTGAAATATGTATGAGCTTTCTTAATGAAATGAGAGATCATTGCCTGTGTTGTATCAAAATCTGAGATAACTCCATCTCGAAGAGGTCTTACTGCAACTATATTTGCAGGAGTACGCCCTATCATCTGACGAGCTTCTTTTCCAACAGCAAGAACCATTTTTGTTCGTTTATCAACTGCAACAACAGAAGGCTCAGATACGACAACTCCATGATTTCTCATGTAAACCATAGTATTGGCAGTACCCAAATCTATACCAAAATCATATGTAACTAACTCCCATAGGGAATCAAACATACCCATCGCATTATCGTTTAAATAATATACAACATTATACAACAAAAACTGTTCATTTAAGAACCAAAAGAGTAAAAATTTCTCTG
>DAOOVU010000021.1:0-6374 GCA_035370505.1 Candidatus Dojkabacteria bacterium
AGGCCTTACTCTTGAGACTTTCACTTTTTAAGGTCAAAATATCTCAATCCCCAGAAGGGTTTTAAAAGATAGTGGACGGGTCTCATTGGAACATGTTGAAAATGGCGGGACATACACGTATGGAACCTATGTAAAATGAGAATGAGACAAAAAAGACAGTATAAAAAGGATAACTGTGCTAATTTGTATTGGATATTATTCTAGGATTTCTCTTACTGTAGCATCAGCTAATATTTTCATAGTATCAAAGACAGGTAAGTTCTCATGTTTAGGTATTAATAGCTGTAAATCTGTACATGCTAATGCGACACAATCTACATTTTTAGTATCAAATGTATCAATAATCTTTATTATCTCTTCTCTATCTTCATTCCTTTGTTGGCCAGTAACAAGATTTATAATTATCTTTCCCATTTTCGCTTGTTGAAAATCATCAGGAGTAACAAAATCGATACCCTCTTCATTGAATGCATTTTCATATAGTTTGTTTTGTATTGTTGCTGATGTAGATATTATCCCTACTCTTGAATAACTTTTATCTTTAACAAACTTAACAGTCTCTTCAATTATACTAAGTACTGGAATAGATACAGATTCTCTTATCTCCTTTATAAAAACATGTAATGAATTACAAGGCATTACTAAGAGATCTGCGTCAGCCTTTTCTAACCTTTGTGCTTCTTTTGTTAAGTAAGGTATATATCTTTCTCCTCCCTTATTTTTTTCTATCAAATCTGCTTCTATTTGATATGGTAATGGTACACTGGATATTATTACTCCAGGTCTTTGTTCTTTTGACACCTTGTATGTGGAGAATATTAAATCTAAATAGAATTCAGCTGTTGTTTCTGGTCCTAAACCCCCTATAACACCTACGGTTTTCATATTAGAGTGATAAATATATTAACAATATGATTGTATCACAAAAGGCTTCTACCTTCGAACCAAGAGCTCTTAAAAACATCTCTTTTTGACACTTTTCATACACCAGGCCTTACTTTTGAGAACTTCTCTTTTTAAGCTCTAAATTACTCAATCCCCATAAGGATTTTAAAAGATAGTGGACGGGTCTTGTTGGAACATGTTGGAATTGGCGGGAAATACAGGTCAGGAACAATATCTTCTAACTTTGACATCACTAATAACGAGTGATAAATTTATTAATAATCTGTATTCTTCACTAAATGAAAAAAACTTTCTCAAAACTTTTTGAATTAAAACTCGAAAAGAGGCAAATAATAATTATTAGTATTATCATTGCAGCTCTAATAGTTATCTCTTTATCTGCATATTTCATATTCCGAGGAAAAAATCCCTCTACGCTAGTTAATAACAATGCACAAAATACATTTCAAGAAGGATATGCAGATGATTCTGAATCAGCATTAACTACATTCGCTCAACCTTATGATACTGAAAATAGTGAGCCTACCTATGATCTTTATGCAGAAGTTGGTACTCCTGGGGAGGAAGTTGCTGAGGATACTGTACAGACAAGTTCTGACTTTAGCCCGGATTCGGAAGAGTGCAGTAGTTTGGAAGAAGGAAGTTGTATTAATCTGGGAAGAGAAAAAACTGTTATGCCCAACCACTCTACTGTAAATCTTGTTGTCTGGGAGTCATATGCAACTAGGTGGAGTGAATCAAATCTCCCTGGTGGGAGAGTTGGTCTTAAGGCTTATGCTGTTCTACCTGATGTATCTATGGCAAGTATATACAGTGATACCAAAGTTCAATTCAATTTCTATGATAAAGAGACAAGGATTGTACAAATGGAAGGAGAAGTATATTACCGTGTAAAGCCTCAGGAAGAGGGGCATGTATTTACAGTCCAGGCAGGAGATAGGTTGATAGAGTTGAATGATGCTGAAGCATATGTTCAAATTGTGCGTGATACTGACGCCGAGGAAGAGAGGTATGAAGGGTGGGATCAGTTAGAGAGGGAGCTCGGTCTTGAAGATAATGATTACTATTATGATTCTGGGGAATTAGATTTGGAAAAATATGAAGAATACCAACGCTCATCGGAAGAATTTCGTAAAGAGGTAGAAGAAAGCAAGGGGGATATATATGCAATATATGTATATATAACATCGGGTAATGCAAAAGTTACATCAAGATCAGACAGGAATACTGTTATTCTTGAGCTGAATGATGAGAATCCATTTACAATACTTAAATACAGAGTGCCAGAGGAGAATACTAGGATATATTTTGATGCTGAACAGGAAGAAATTGATGAAAAGAAAGAAACTTTCGCGTCTGATTATGAATCAGTAGAGTTTATGGCTAATCTTACTTTTTCTATGTCCAATTATGGAATTGGAAATTTTGCAGAAGTATCCTCAGAAGATCTTGTAAATATGTTACAGATAAATATTGATGCCATTGAGCCAGAAGCGAGAAAGACTTCTGCATGGTTTAAGAATGATATGGAGAATTTCCTTAATGATTGGAATGAATTTAAATCTAAAACTTCATGTAAACCAGGATGGTATCAAGCAACATCAGATAAATGTTGTCCCGATGGGTATAGATGGGATTCTTCTAGGCAATCATGTACAAAGACCACTTATACATATTACTGTGAGGATGGGTATACTCTTGGATCAGATAACATGTGTCATAAAACAGGATCGACTAGTGAATCTCTTAAACCGACAGTCGGAAATACTCCTGCTTTTAGTTCAGGAGATTGTCCTCCGGCAGGTGATATTGTCATAACTTGGTGTTATCCAGAAGATGGTTCCGGGTATGTATTCTGTGGGTATAATATTGTTAATAATAAGGAGAAGTATTGTCAAGATACTGTGTTAGGGGGAGTTAAAATGGTTTGTGGAAATGTGGGAGATGGAGAAATCCCCAAGAAATGCCTGCCTACAGGATTTAGTAACTGGGTAAATCCATAGTTTTACCCTTTTATTCAAAAAAGAGAGATTTCTTGTATTGTGTAAGGCATCTACCTTCGAACCGAGAGCTCTAAAAAACTACTCTTTTTTGACTCTTTTCATCCACCAGGCCTTACTTTTGAGAACTTCTCTTTTTAGAGTCAAAATAACTCAATCCCCATAAGGGTTTTAAAACATAGTGGACGGGTCTTGTTGGAACATGTTGAAAATGGCGGAATGGACGGGGCTCGAACCCGCAACCTTCTCAGTGACAGTGAGATGCTCTAACCAAATTGAGCTACCACTCCATTAAGTATGATGAGTATACCAAAACACTCCAAAAATCACAATTACATATACTGTCTATCTAACACCCTATGGGTGTATTGATCATACAAACTTCTACCTGCAATATTAACATATGGAGACTGATAGGACATCTCTAGAGGGACACCATTTATCTGTATATTCCCCTTCAGATTTGCTAACTTCATACTATCTTCTTCTGATTTCTGTATTATCTCATTTCCCTTTGCTATTAACATCTTCATAACCTCTTTGTCCTTAATGTCTACAACATTAAGAAACTCAACAGATTTTTCACTTAAATTCCTAGTATCAGGTGTTATTTGAAACACATTCTCCTCCTCATATTCATCACCTATCTTCTTAAATATGAAGCATCTATCATGTCCCCTTACTTCAGGTTCCACATAACACAAATACTTCTCATTTTCTTCTTCAATCTCACTACTTGGAAAAATCTCAGTCAAATATGGCTCCCTTAAACTTTCTAAATCTACTGACATATGCTTAAATAATCCTAATACTATATATATTTCTCTACTGCCTCTTTGTATGTTTCTTTACTCTCCATCTGTGTTATCTTTTCAACAACCTCACCATTCTTAAAAATAAACACAGAGGGAATACTTAAAATCCCATATTCTTGTGCAAGAGTACCCTCCTCATCAACATTGACCTTTCCTACCTTAACCTTCCCTTCATATTCCTGTGCAAGTTCATCAATAATTGGACCAACAATCTGACATGGACCACACCAAGGAGCCCAAAAATCAACCAAGGCAACACCATCATAATCCTTTATCTCATCTTTAAATGTAGAATCTGTTAAATGAATAACTCCCATAATATTTGCTTATCAAATTATGTAATACTTACTGTGAGTAGGTATTTTTGACTATTCCTAGTATAATACCATACTGTGAAAATAATAGACATAAATAAAAATAAAGAAGAAAGCATAAAAGAAGCGGTAGAAGTATTAAAAAATGGTGGTTTGATAGTATATCCAACAGAAACATGCTATGGAATAGGAGTAGATGCACAAAATCCAGATGCTCTAAACAAAATTATGGAATACAAAACCCTCAGAGGGTCTAAACCGATATCAATCGCAGTATGTAGCATTGATATGGCTGAAAAATATGTAGAACTTAATGAAATGGCATTAAACATATACAAGAACTACCTCCCGGGACCAATAACAGTAATATCGAAGAGCAAGGGAATATTAAAACCTCCTGTTGTATCTGCCACCGGAGGAGTTGGTGTCAGATATCCAGATTATGCCTATACCCTACAGCTTATACAAAAATTTGGAAGACCAATAACCGCAACTTCTGCAAATGTGTCATACAGACCTACTCCATACAACATTCAAAAACTAATACAAGACCTTCCCAAACAAAATCTAGAATTGATAGATCTGTTTTTAGATGCTGGAGAATTACCAAAAAATGCTCCTTCAACGGTTCTGGATACAACTATGAATCAACTAACAACACTAAGACAGGGTAAAATAGAATTTGAGAATTCACTAAAAAAGGATACTCTTTTGGAAGAAAAAATATCAAAATCAGTCGAAGAAACTATAGAATTTGGGCAGTATTTTACTAAGAAATATATAAATCCAGATATTCCATGTGTAATAGCTTTAAGTGGAGAACTTGGTGCTGGAAAGACTCAATTTGCAAAAGGAGTAGGAAAGCAATTGAATGTAAAAGATACAGTAAATTCACCAACATATACCATAATCAATGAGTATGAATATGAATATAATGGTGAAAAGAAAATACTTGCACATATGGATACATGGAGGTTGGAGGATGATGAATTCAATAAATCGGGATTAGTAGAACACATAAAGAATGAAGATATAGTGATAATAGAATGGGCAGATAAGTTTTACCAAGAGATAGAGGCATTGTGTGACAATATGAATGTGACAATATATAAGGTGGTTATAAAATATCTATCTTTGAATGAAAGGAGTTTAGAAATCCATGGATGATTCTAAAGAGCCAACTATATTGGCATTTGATACAAGTTGTGATGATACTTCTGTTGCTGTGTTAAAGGGGAGAAGGATACTGTCTTCAGTTGTTTCTTCTCAGGTTGAAATACATGCACAGTGGGGAGGAGTAGTTCCTGATATCGCTAGAAGGGAGCATGAAAAGAATCTTCCGTATGTATATTCTGAGGCTTTAAGAAAAGCTAAGATGAAAATAGAGGATATAGGATATATTGCATGTACATATGGGCCTGGTCTTGCTATAGATTTAGAAGTAGGTTTGGCTTTTGCAAAGGATTTAGCGATTAGATATTCAAAACCTTTTGTTCCTGTCAACCATATGGAAGGTCATCTTCTTTCTTCTTTGGCACTTAATTCTAAAGGAGTTAAAAAGGTGAATTATGAAATATCCGAGTTGTTTCCTGCAATAGGTTTGTTAGTATCTGGAAAGCATACGGAATTGATATATGTGAAGGAGATTGGGGTTTACAAGAAATTAGGTGAGACGTTAGACGATGCTGTTGGGGAAGCATTTGATAAGGTGGGAAGAATGCTTAATTTTGGATATCCAGGTGGTCCTGTAATTTGTGAATTCGCAAAGAAGGGGAAGAGAGGGAATATTGAATTTACGATTCCGATGAAGAATTCGGGTGATTTGAATTTTAGTTATTCTGGACTTAAAACTTCGTGTTTGTACAAGATTAAGGAGTTAAGAGAGGTTAATGAGAGTGATAGGGAATGGGTATATGATTTTTGCAGGGGATTTTTAGATACCATTATTGAATCTTTGAGAATTAAATTAGAAAGGGCAATATGTGAGTATAGTGATGTAAAGAGTGTTTTGGTTGGAGGAGGGGTGATGAATAGCGAGGAGATTGTTAGAAGGATTGGGAAGTTAGTTAGATCGTATGGTTTAGAGTATTTGTATCCTGATGTATATCTTAGAGGGGATAATGCTGGAATGATAGGGGTTGCTGGCTATTTTAATATATTAAGGGGGAATTTTTTAAGTAAAACTGAGGAGATAGAGAAGGTAGATAGAGAACCTAGGTTATCCTTTGAAAGTGCTTAATTGTGTTTTAGAATGCGGTTTGATAGAATATTCCATGTGTGTATGTGCCGAGATGGTGAAATTGGCATACACGCTACCTTGAGGTGGTAGTGGGAGCAAA
>DAOOVU010000022.1:0-6340 GCA_035370505.1 Candidatus Dojkabacteria bacterium
TAGGTGAAAAGGTAACAGAGGCTGTGATTACTGTTCCTGCATATTTTGATGACTCTCAAAGACAAGCAACGAAAGATGCCGGTAAAATTGCAGGTTTAGAGGTTAAGAGAATTGTCAATGAACCTACGGCAGCGGCTTTGGCGTACGGTTTAGATGACAAGAAAGATCAAAAGATAGCTGTATTTGATTTGGGTGGGGGAACATTTGACATTTCAATCTTGGAAATGGGAGATGGTGTTTTTGAAGTTCTTTCAACTAACGGAGATACACATCTTGGTGGAGATGACTTCGATCAAGTAATTATTAATTACCTTGCAGATGAGTTTGAGAAGAAGGAAAGTATGGATTTGAGGGATGATAGAACAGGTCTTCAGAGGTTGAGAGAAGCAGCAGAGAAGGCCAAAATTGAGCTTTCAACTTCGGAGGAAACTGAGATTAATATCCCTTACATAACAGCAACTGATAAAGGCCCAAAACATCTTAAGGAGAAGTTAACAAGATCTCAATTGGAAAAATTGACTGCTGAGTTAATTGAGAAGACAGTAAAACCATGCGAGAAAGCTCTTAAAGATGCCCATTTAGACAAGAAAGATATAGATGAAGTCCTCTTGGTCGGAGGAATGACTAGAATGCCTGCCGTTATTAAGAAAGTTAAAGAGATTTTTGAGAAAGAACCTAATAAGGGAGTAAATCCTGATGAAGTTGTTGCTCAAGGTGCAGCAATCCAAGCAGGAGTACTTGGAGGAGATATTAAAGATATTACTCTATTAGATGTAACACCTTTATCTCTTGGCCTTGAGACCTTGGGAGGTGTGTTTACAAAATTAATTGAAAGAAATACAACAATCCCAGTAGAGAAAAAACAAATTTTCTCCACGGCAGCAGATAATCAGCCAGGTGTAGAGATTCATGTTCTACAGGGGGAGAGAGAAATGGCTGCTGACAATAAAACTTTAGGAAGATTTCTTCTTGAAGGAATTTTACCAGCACCCAGAGGAGTTCCTCAAATTGAAGTTACTTTCTCTATAGATGCAAATGGTATATTAAATGTTAAAGCGTTGGACTTGGGTACCAAAAAAGAGCAAAAGATTACAATCACTGCATCTACAGGATTGAAAGAGGAGGAGATAAATAAAATGGTTGAAGAAGCTGAGAAGAATGCTGAAGAAGACAAAAAGAAAAAGGAAAGAGCTGAGAAAAGAAACAATGCTGATACTGTAGCTTTTAGTGCAGAAAAACTCATTGATGAGAATAAGGACAAGGTTTCTGAGGAAGAGCAAAAGAGTCTTAAAGAGAAAGCCCAAGCGATTAAAGATCTCATATCAAAAGATGATTTTGATGTTGAGGAGGTTGAGAGCAAAACAGAAGAGTTAGAGAAAGAGATGCAGGAGATAGGAAAAAAGATTTATGAGGCAGCTGCAAAAGAGGCTTCTACATCAAACGAAGAGAAAAAAGATGATAAACAGGAGAAAGAGGATAAAAAGGACGAAGAAGCAAAGGAGGGAGAGGTAGTTGAATAATATTCAATTTCTCTGGTTCAAAGGGAGGCTTCTTGCCTCCCTTTCTTTTTTGCGAATTGCAACTGAAAGTTGACTAAGAGCAACTGTAAATTGGTAGTTGCAACAATCTCTTCATGCTATTATCTCTCATTAATTTGACTTCGTATCTTAATGATACAACTAAAAAATATCACAAAGTCATTTGACTTAAACAAAAACAAAGTAGAAGTATTAAAAGGTATAAATCTTCAAATAGCAGATGATGAATTCATTGCTCTAATGGGACCATCAGGATCTGGAAAATCTACACTTTTAGGTATATTAGCTGGTATAGATTCTCCAACATCAGGAGAAATCTATATATACGGTCAAGATATTTCCAAAAAGAAAGAAGATGAACTAGCTAGATTTAGAAATGAAAATGTAGGAATAGTATTTCAGGCATACAATCTAATTCCCAGTCTTAATGCAATACAAAATGTAAAAGCACCTCTTTATGCAGGTAAAAACAAACTAACTTCCAAAGAGATAGATGAAAGGGCAAAAAAACTACTTGATATGGTAGGGCTATCTCACAGAGAAACACATAAACCAGGAGAGCTATCAGGGGGTGAACAACAGAGGGTAGCAATAGCTAGAGCATTGATAAATAATCCTAAAATCCTTGTTGCAGATGAACCGACAGGAAATCTTGATGCAAAAACAGGAGAAGAAATTTTAGATTTAATACTAAAAATTAACAAGGATATGCATCTTACAATAATAATGGCAACACATAATGAAGAAATAGCAAAATTAGCAGATAGAGTAGTTAATATTTCTGATGGCATTATTACAAATGAATAAAATAAAATTCTTTTTTGAAAAAACAAAGTCATCAATTAAATATCTCGGGAGTGTTGCTGTAATAATTTCTCTCTCTGTAATGTTTTCTTCATTATGTGTAATGTCTCTGCTTTCTCTCTCAGGTACTCTTAAAGATGCTTTTGATGAAGATCCAAGATGTTCTGTTGGTGGGGATATCGCTATAACTCCGATTGAAAAGACAGAAGAAAGTTTCAATCTGGTAAAAAACAAATTAGAAGAGATGAAACAAGAGGGTAAAATTAAAGAGTTTACATATACAAGTGTACCGTACAATTACAGTTCGTATAACTTTGGAACAGGTAAAGCTCAATATGTAAATCTTGTGGGGTATGAAGATAGTAGATTTCCACTTGAGGGTGTTAAGAAGATATTAACTCCAAATTTCTCTTTTACTGAGTTGGAGAAAGTTAATGATGGAGCAGTACTATCTGAGACCCTTGTAAAAATGGAGAACCTTAATATTGGGGACCCATTCGTTATTTACTCTTCTGATATGTATGAAATGCATCAGCTGAAATTAATTGGAATTGTAGATTCAACTTCTAGCACTGCTCATAATATTTATGTAAACAAAGATTTAATAAAAGGTGAAAAAGCATATACATTCTATGCTGATATAGTCGGAGGTGATTTTGATAGAGTGAAAATTGAAATTGCAAGTGCTTTTCCTGAAGGGGGTGAGTATACAATCAGCACTTGGGATGTGAAAGGTGTTGCAGAGAATAATACTAAAAGTTCTGAAAAAGTCATTACTCTTATCAAAGGTTTGAGTGTATTAGGATTGTTTGTAGGTAGTTTTGGTATTGCAAGTGCAGTTAATACAATCATTATCAAAAGGAGAAAAGAAATTGGTATTATGAAATCCATTGGTTTTACCAAAGGTGATATTTCAATAATGTTGTTAAGTGAAGTTGCTCTAATTTCTGTGATTGGTAGTGTTGTTGGTGTTTTGCTAGGATTTATTTTCTTTAGATATCTAGTTGGAATAATTAGTACAGGGGAGATGGCTGTGTTAGGGCTAAATAAAGATTTTAATTGGACAGCAGTAGGACTCTCTCTTCTTGTTAGTATTATTTCCTCCATAATATTTGCATATATTTCCATTAGTAATGTAGCAGAGTTAAAACCTACCTATGCTTTGAAAGATATGGATATTGGACAGAAGAAGAGTAAGAAAGGAAAAGCTGTTTTGAGATTTATAATAGTAGGACTTTTTTTTTGTGGAATTAGTATATTTTTAACAAAGTCTTTTCTATATGGAGTTGGTGCTGTTGCTTTAGTCTCAATTGCAATACTTCTTTTCTCTCTGCTATTTAGATTTATATTTTTCTTAATATTAAAAATTCCTATAAGAAGTCATAACTTTGTAGAATTTGCATGGGATAGTTTGAGGCAGAGTTACAAGAGAATTATATTTGCAATGGTTGCTATTTTTATCGGTATGTTTACTGTTAATTTCATTATGATTTTAGTGAACACAGCGAGTGGTGAGTATAAGGATAGGTATCAAGAAGTAGAGGCTGATACAAATGTTGTGGTCACATCGTTGGTGGATGGTGCTACAGATGACGGTAAAGTGTTAAAGATGAATGGAGTTGATAAAGGATTTGTTATGTATAAGGCAAAATTAGATGAGAAGAACCAATCTTTTTCTGAAATTATCGGTGTAGATCTTAATGATTTAGGCGGTAGATTGAAAATTGTAGCTGGGGATATGTCTGGCATTATTACTCTAGTGGTTGGGAATAATGCAGAGTATTTGGTTGAAGGGAATCTTGGGAAAGTGACAGAAACTGGAGATGGAAAAATTGTGTCTTTTGATGATATAGGCTGGTATAAAATTGGAGATACAGTTACTTTGCTAATAAATGGAGAGGAAGCAAAAATGCCAGTAACGGGTCTTTACGAAATGCCTGAACATAAGGGAGGTTCTATTAAATATCTACCGGCAGGAGGTTTTATTTCAAAAGAAAAATTCAACAGTTTGGGAATAAATAAATATGTTAAAGAATATTGGTTGAATGTTAAGGAAGAGAATTATCAGCCTTTCTATGAGAAAGTCGCAAAATTACCAAACACATTGATTGAGAGTTCATTTAGGATTGAGGAGGAAATGAATGCGATTTTAGATACAATGGTAAGATTCTCTATTAGTATCGCTTCCTTGGCTTTGTTAGCAGGAGTCATTTTAATTATAATTGTTACTGTTTTAGATGTAACGAGTAGAAGTAGGGATTTTGCAATTTACAAGACTTTGGGTTTTGTACAGAAGGAGATAGTATGGATGGTTTTGTTAGAGTATGGTGTAATGACTGTGATAACTTCTGTATTTGCTTCTCTTATGGCTTATGTGGCTTCTGAGGTTATTAATAGATATGGAGAAAAGTTTTTTGGGTTTGTGATTAATCAGAAATTAAATTTTGATTTCAAAAATTCTATAGCCATGGATTTAGGGATTATTATTCTTGTTTTAGTTCTAGTATTTCTAGTTTCCAGGAAGCCATTGAAAGTAAAACCAACAGAGGTACTAAGGTATGAATAATCATTGTATAGGCTCCTGTCTTTTGTAATACGGTTTTCCTCTGAATATACATATTGATTTTACGGACATCTTGGGAACTACTTTCTTAATACATTTTGTGATCTGTTCTAAAGTTGAACCAGTAGTAATTACATCGTCAACAATTATTATTTCTGAAAGGAAATTTACAAATTCAGGAGTGTCTCTTCTGATTGGTGAAGAATCTGGGGTTAAGGAGTTTACCGACTGTGCGATTGCTTTCATCAAGATTCCTTTTTGGGATCAAGACCAAGCATATGTAGGAGTAATTGGCTCGAAGAGGATGGATTACACTGTAGTTATTCCTGCCCTAAATGAGGTTAGAGACGCATTACAGACATCTATGTCTGGATGGAGATAAATTCAATTTAGCTGTTATTTATGAGTAAGGGAAAAAATATTGAGGATACAAATCTGCAAAAATACAAGAAACAAATTGCCGAATTGGTGGCCACTATAGATAGGGTAGAAGATGAGAAACTAGTTGTAGAAAACCAATTAAAGAAAGCACTAGCTGATTACCATAACTTGACTGCAAGTATGGGGAAAAGACAAGCTTTAAGTTTTTTCAATTTGAAGAAGGAGTTATGTGAGGAATTTATACCAATTCTTGATGCTATGTCATTGAGTATTGAAAGTGGAAAGACTCTGAAATTAGATGAGAAAGAAAAAGCATGGTTTGATGGTGTTGTTGGAATATTTGAATCAATGAAAAAGTCATTAGAGAGTATAGGTTTAAAAACATATCTTCCAAAAGTAGGAGATATGTTTGATACATCTATACATGAAGTTTTAGCTACTTCGCAAGGAGGAGAGCCGGGGAGAATCACATCGGTGATTCAGCCTGGATATTCTCTGGATGACATAGTTATTCGAACTTCTAAAGTAATTGTATCTAAATAATTGAATTAATTTTTAATAATAAAATATATGTCAAAAATAATAGGAATAGATCTAGGAACAACAAACTCCGTTATGGCATTTATGGAGGGTGGTAAACCCAATATAATCCCTAATGCTCAGGGAAGTAGACTTACCCCTTCAGTTGTTGCACAAGATGAAAAGGGTGAGATATTAGTTGGAACTCCTGCAAAGAATCAAGCAGTCATTAATCCAGAAAGTACGATTTATTCTGTGAAAAGATTGATAGGTAGAAGTTGGGATGATCCTGAGGTTAAAAGAGATGTTAAAACATTGCCTTTTGAAATGAGGAAAGCTTCAAATGGTGGTGTAGAAGTCAAAATGGGAGATAAGTGGTATACACCACAAGAAATTTCTGCAAAGGTTCTTGCTAAGATGAAGAAAGATGCAGAAGAGTATTTAGGCCAAGATATAAAAGAAGCTGTAATTACTGTCCCAGCATATTTTGATGACTCACAGAGACAGGCAACAAAGGATGCTGGTAAGATTGCAG
>DAOOVU010000023.1:0-5557 GCA_035370505.1 Candidatus Dojkabacteria bacterium
GCATATTGCCCATAAATTTAATTCCCATAAGGAAAATGGTTAAAAAAGTTAAGACTATTAGGGAGTACGAAGCAATGACTCTTGCTGAACTTCGAACTGAAGCTCAAACTCTCGGCATAGAGAATTTCATGGAACTTCCAAAAAGAGAGTTAATAATTGAAATTTTGAAAAAGTCTACGAATGATGAGGGCTTTGTTTTTGTAGATGGAGTTTTAGAGATTATGAAAGACGGCTCTCATGGAATACTTAGGACAGAAGATCTCTTACCTAGTGATAATGATGTATATATATCTGGCTCTCAGATACAAAAGTTTAGTTTAAGAACTGGCGATCAGATAGCAGGATACGCTAGACTTCCAAAGGATAAAGAAAAATATTTAAGTCTTCTCAGGGTTGATACTGTGTATGGGAGACCTGCTGGTGATGCTGCTAAGAGACCGAATTTTAAGAAGCTCACACCAATATTTCCTAATAGGCAGATTAAACTTGAGACAAAACAGGATGTTATTTCCACAAGAATTATAGATCTGCTTGCTCCAATAGGTTTTGGACAAAGATCTATGGTGGTTTCTCCTCCTAAAGCTGGAAAAACTTGGCTTTTGAAGGATATTGCTGATGGTGTAGCTGCTAATTGTCCTGAAGCTAAACTCATGGTTGTTTTAGTAGGGGAAAGACCTGAGGAAGTAACTGATATGAGAAGATTTGTAAAAGGTGAGGTATATGCTTCCAACTTTGATGAACTTCCAGAGCAAAATTGTAAAGTAGCTGAGATGGCTTTGCAGAAAGCTATGAGGATGGTTGAATGGGGTGATGATGTCATAATTTTGATGGATAGTATTACAAGATTGGCTAGAGCTTACAATATTACTATGCCAACCTCTGGGAAAACACTTTCAGGTGGTTTTGATCCCGCAGCTTTGTACCCTCCTAAGAAATTCTTTGGTGCTGCAAGAAATTTTGAAGAAAATGGAAGTCTTACAATTATTGCCACAGCACTTGTTGATACTGGAAGTAGAATGGATGACCTTGTCTATGAGGAATTCAAAGGAACAGGTAATATGGAACTTCATCTGGATCGAAGCTTGGCAAACAAAAGAATATATCCTGCAATAGATGTAACAAATTCTGGAACAAGAAATGAAGAACTGCTTCTAGGAAAAGATGTTTTGAATCAATCCTGGAGGATCAGAAGAATGCTTGAAGTTTTAGACTCTACTGAGAATCCTACCGAAGTGTTAATAGAAAGGCTTAAAAAGACTAAAAACAACGAGGAATTTCTTGCTACTCTCCACGAGGCTTAGAGAATTGGTATAATATATGGGTCATATTATTTGACCGTAGTTTTTATGGTCTCAGAAAATAAAGGGAGTTCACAAAACAAAAATATACCGTGGCTTAGTTTCAAGGACTTAGGAATCCCTGATGAAGAGTCTGATGGTTCGCGGTCTGAAGATGGGTATCTTTTTGTTGATGATGATATAAAGGGGAATAGATTTACAAAGGAATTGAGAAGGAAGCTTCATTCCTTCTATATCTCTCAGTCTGGAAAAAACAGTATCATCGAATTTTTCATATCGTTCACTCAGTATTGTTATCAAAGGATAAGGGTTATACTAGTACTACTTTCTGTGCTGGCTGATTTGCTTTTTAACCTCTTTAATAATGTTAAAGACTCATTTACTAAAAGTATGTTTTGGGGAAGGGGAAATTTTCTTAACTCTGCTCTGAAGGTCATTTTTAGCTCTGTCGTCTTCATACTCACTATTTCATATTTGTACCGTAAGCCTGTTGTAACGAGTGCTAGTGCACAGCAAATAGACAGTGTAGGTGTGTTTGAAACTGATGTGATGAGTGTATATTCAACTGCAAATACTCTTGTTCCTAAAAATAGGGCAAGAAGGTCTGAAGATGAATATATTGTAAAAGGAGGGGATACTCTAAGTTCAATTGCTGCAAATTACGAAGGGCTAAGTGTTGAATCAATCCTTTGGGCCAATGATATGGATGAAAACAGCTATATAAAGCCGGGAGATAAACTACTAATACCTAGGAGCAACGGAGTTTTGGTAACAGTGAAAAGTGGAGATACAATATATTCACTTGCAAAGGAATATTCTGCTAGTGATCAGGCTATTGCGGATGCAAACTGGCTTGACTATCCTTTTGATTTATCAGTGGGGCAACAGTTATTTATTCCTGATGGAAAGAAGCCAACTCCTGTTACTACTACGTATGCAGCTACTCCATCTTTCTATGTTGGAAATCAATACAGGGCTCTTTCATCTTCATCTGTTGGAGATCCAAATGTTGGGAAGTTTCTTACATGGCCTGTGGCGGGGGGTATTGGGATGATATCTCAGTACTTTTCTTCATACCATACAGGTATGGATATTGCTTCTAATGCACTGCCAAATATTGTTGCAGCAGGCAGTGGTACAGTCATATTTGCTGGATGCAATGAATCATGTCCTCCAATGGGTAACACATACGGTGGTTCAGGATATGCATGGTCGATACAAATTGATCACGGAAATGGGTATACAACTTGGTATGCTCACCTCAAGAATATCTATGTTAGATCAGGGCAGGTTGTTTCTAGAGGAGAAGTTATAGGGCAGATGGGATCTACAGGAAGATCGACAGGGCCACATGTCCACTTTGAAGTAAGAAGGGGTGCAGCCTATGGAACTCAAGTTAATCCATTGTTATACTTGTCGCTGTAACTAGGGCTTATAGTTTAGTTGGTAAAACATCTCATTCGCATTGAGAAGACCGCCGGTTCGAGTCCGGCTAAGTCCACGGATTTGTATTTAAGGGTAAGAAGTTTAAACATTCACTATTCTGTTTGACATTGCTGTTCCACGAAACTGAGAAATCCTAATCTTTCAATACTTTCTGTTTTGGTATACAATATCCCAATTAAACTTTTGTGCTGTAATATGGCAAAATACATATACAAACCAGAAGAATTTGAGAAAAAATGGCAAGATAGATGGTTCAAAGACCTATCATATCAAGCAAAAGACTTCGATAAAGAGAGAGAGAAGTACTACTTGCTTGTAGAATTTCCATATCCGTCAGGTGATAGTATGCACATGGGGCATGTTCGAAACTACTCAATGATGGATTGTGTAGCTAGATTAAGAAGAATGAAAGGACAGAATGTGTTGTATCCCATAGGGTACGATTCTTTTGGACTTCCTACAGAAAACTACGCTATTAAGGTAAAGCGTCCTCCTCAGGATATTACAAGAGAAAACATTAGTGTATTTAGAAGGCAGTTGAAAAGCTTAGGGCTTTCTTTTGATTGGGATAGAGAGATAGATACCTCTGATCCTAAGTACTACAAGTGGACACAATGGCTTTTCTTAAAGCTTTTTGAAAAGGGTTTAGCTTACAAAACTAAGATGCCTATAAACTGGTGTCCAAAGTGCAAAGAAGGTTGTGCTAATGAAGAAGTTGTTGATGGAAAGCATGAGAGATGTGGAACTCCAGTTGAAAAAAGAGATATAAATCAATGGGTTCTTAAGATTACTGAGTATGCAGATAGACTAGATAAAGATTTGGATAAGGTTGAATATGAAGAGAGTGTAAAGATTAGGCAAAGGAATTGGATAGGGAGAAAGGAGTGGTATGACATTTACTATGAAGTAGAAGGAACTAAAGAAAGGCTCACAGTTTCTACAACAAGGCCAGATACTCAATTTGGCGCTTCTTTTGTTGTTGTTGCTCCTGATGGAGAGGTTGTAGAAAAACTTCTGAAATATATTCCTGATGGAATGAAAGAGGAAGTTAAAAAGTACATACAGGTAAGTAAGAATAGAAGTGATCTTGAGAGAATATCTGAGAGCAGAGAGAAGACTGGTGTATTTACGGGACTATATTGCATAAATAGCATATCGAATGAGAGATTGCCAATATATCTTGCGGATTTTGTTCTAGCGAATGTTGGTACAGGAGTTGTGGTAGGAGTGCCTGCTCATGATAAGCGAGATTTTGAATTTGCACAGAAATTTAATCTTCCAGTTAAAAGAGTAATTGAAGGAGAGAATGGAGATAGATCAGATATCAAAACAGTAGACCAAGTATATGAGGGCTATGGTATTGTCTACAATTCTGGCTTTCTTGATGGATTACACAGCGAAGAAGCAATGGCAAAGATAGAGGAGTATCTAAATGAAAAATCAATTGGGCAAAAAACAATAAGATACCATCTTAGAGATTGGATTTTTTCAAGGCAACATTATTGGGGAGAACCAATCCCCATAATTCATTGTCCGAAATGTGGGATAGTTCCTCTTTCCGAAAAAGATCTACCTTTAGAGCTTCCAAAAGTAGAGCATTACGAACCTACAGATACAGGAGAGTCTCCTCTTGCAAGTATTTCTGAGTGGGTTAATGTTAAATGTCCGAAATGTGGAGGAGATGCAAGAAGGGAAACTGATACTATGCCAAATTGGGCGGGTTCAAGCTGGTACTATTTGAGGTATACAGATCCGAAAAATGATGAGAAATTTGCAGACTTTGAGAAAATGAAATATTGGTTACCAGTAGACCATTATGAAGGAGGAGCAGAGCATGTTACATTGCATCTTCTGTATTCAAGATTCTGGCATAAGGTGTTCTATGATTTAGGACTTGTTCCTACAGAAGAGCCGTATATGCATAGAACTATTCATGGTATGGTTCTTGGAGAAGGAGGAGTAAAGATGTCAAAATCGTTGGGAAATGTAATCTCTCCCGACAAGTTAATCAAAGACTATGGTGCTGATGTTACGAGGGCATATATGATGTTTATGGGTCCATATGAAGCAGATGTTGTGTGGAATGAGAAGACCATAAATGGGGTTAAGAGATTCACAGCAAAATACTACGATTTCCTTTTGAGTAAATGGGAAAGTGCTAATACTAGCAAACAATCTGATGAAGTGAAAAAAGGAATAGAAAAGCTTGCTAAGAGAATAGAAAATAACATTCTTAACTTCAAATTTAACACAGTTATATCTGCAGTTATGGAGTTCTACAATGAATTCAATGAAAAAGCATTTACTAGCAAAGACATAGAAAGCCTCATAGTTATAACTTCTCCAATACTTCCGCATTTAGCAGAGGAGGTTTGGTCAAAAACAGGACATGTATATAGTGTGCATATGCAGAAATGGCCTGAAGTTGATGAGAGGGTTCTTTACGATGATGTAGTTGAAATTCCTGTGCAGATCAATGGAAAGGTTAGAGGTAGAATACAGGTTAGTGCAGACGATGATGAGCAGAGTGTAGAAAAGAAAATTTTTTCTTCAGATTGGGCAGAACCTGTAGTGGGAGGGAAAGAGATAAAGAAGTTTCTGTATGTTAAAGAAAAGATTGTAAGCATAGTGATTTAGGAGGTATGTATATGGTTGAAAAAATTGAACTAAAAGATATCCACAGTCCCATAGCCATTTGAACACAAAATTTCTCTAAAAAACTTTGACACAACCTTGTAAATTCACATATACTGTATAAATAGACACTACTGTCCTTGTTCTGTTGTGCCTAAATACAATACCGTATGAGTAAA
>DAOOVU010000024.1:0-5553 GCA_035370505.1 Candidatus Dojkabacteria bacterium
TGATGATACTAATCTTTTCTACATAACTGCATTAGGAGTATTTGCTATTGGAATGACAATATTGGCTGTTGCTAAAGCTATTAAGAAGAATATTCCTAAAAATTAAAATTAGTACATAATTTTTCTGTATTGTATTCATGAAGATTTCTTTAGTAATACCAACATACAAAAAACAAACTGAAGTCTTAGATCAGCTTGAGAGGCTGTATGGATATCTTTCTAGAAAAAATCCAGACTTCGAACTTATATTCGTCATAGATGGATATGTTGATAATACTAAATATATTTTACAGGAATATATTAAACAAAACAGGCTAAAAAAAGCATATGTAATAGGGTACAAACAAAATAAAGGGAAAGGGTACGCTGTAAGGTATGGTATGAAGAAAGCATCGGGAGATGTAATTGGATATATTGATGCCGATACCGATATACAAATAAGAACATTGGGATATGCTATTAAAGAAATAAAGAAACCTTCTGTGATGGCTGTAATACCTTCAAAATTTCACAAGGATTCTAATATTAATATGACATTAAAAAGACGAATTCTTTCCTATGGCTTGATACATTTGAATAGGCTTCTACTTGTAATTCCTCAGAATGTTACAGACATAGGATGCGGTTTAAAACTATTTAAGAAAGATCTCATAAAAAGACTTTTACCAAATCTTAAGATTAATGGGTTTGCCATAGATTCAGAGATTCTAAATGAGATTGGAAAGATTGGTTACCAAGTCTCTGTAATACCATTCTTTTTGAATATTAACAGAAGTTCGAGTACGTCGGCAAATATTTCACAGACAACAGCAATATTAAGAGATATTTTTAATATCGCAATACACAATAGGGTAGAAGCCAATACAACAGCACAAATCCTAGAATACAACAATTAAATACCTTCATTTTAATTATTACAGCGCTTTGACAAGTTATACAACCTATAGTATAATATATGTGTTCTTTAAAAAAGAAAAAAAGTGTATACAGGAGGAAAAAATGTTAAAAAAGATATTAGAAGTAATATCAATTATAGTCATGATTTCGTTGCTTGTAGTGATAATACTACAGCAACACACTTTGCAGGCTTTGACCGCGGTACAAACCGAGGAATATGCTAGTTATTATAAACCAGCAAAAAGAGAGCCATCAGGGGCTATTGTGCCGTTCGGCACAATAACATTCGATGATGAAGACAGAGTATGGATTCTCAGGAACTTTATTGTCCCCCCAGTGGCTAATTATAGCTTTTCGTATCAATACGATACAATAAGCTCTGCACCATTTTTTACTGGAGCAGAATTAAGTCCAAAGACGGGAAAGGAATTTCGTATCTGTTACAATGTTACCGGAGAATGTGAACCTCCAGTAGAAATCATGTTCGCTAACTAACTATATCCTAAGGAAGGAGGCAAAATTTGTAGTATTATTACTACACATACCTCCTTCCAAACGATTAGATTCCTCCTTACACTTTCTTCTTCTAGGACTTAATGTCTTACTGATGAGTCCATACACATTTGTATGTGTTGAGGACGAAAAGAAGAATTCATATTTCCATTATTTTAGAAAATGTCTTGCATACTCAAATGTCTTCATAAATATGCGAGATGGAAATATGCTCATTATTATTACTCCTATGTACTCAATACCCCATATCAATTTTTCTCTGAATGTTGGCTTTATATTCAAATTCTTGATAGCCCATACTCTTATTTCTGATGTTTTCTTAAAATGCTCAACCATCTTTGTTTGAGATTCTGTATTAAATGTAATCCTATACTTAAGCACCTTATCAGACAGATTATGAAACTCACCTTTAGTACTGAGCATGAAAAATAATTTCACATCTTCAACCTTTGGTAAATTTTCTGGATACAATCCTATTTCTTCCAAAGGCAATTTTCTTATCATTACCGCAGGATGAGCAAAAGGCTGAAAAAGGAACAAATTTTTTCTAAGTTCTCCGTCATCTAGTGGGTATTCTCTACTTCCAGTTATTTTTGAATTTTCATCTATGATATCTATTTGTCCACCAACTACAACACATTTATCATTAGATTCTAAATACTTTGTCTGTTTCTCTATACGATCTAAATACATAATATCATCAGAATCCATTCTTGCTATATATTTTCCAGAAGACTTTCTTATTCCAACATTTATTACATTTCCCAGTGCCTTTTGCTTTTTAGTTCTAATTATGTTGATTCTACAATCATTCTTTGCATATTCCTTTAGTATAGTTGGAGTATTATCCGTGCTTTCATCGTCAACAATAATTATTTCAATGTTTTTGTATGTTTGGTTAACACAACTATCTAATGATTCTCTCAAATACTTCTCCCCATTATGCACTGGTAGAATTATTGATACAAGAGGATTACTGGCTTCCATGCTTCTGCGATTTAAAGAGTTTAACTGATACAACACATGATAGTGCAAAAAGTATAATATAACCAAAGTACCCAATAATATTTGGCCAGTAAAATATGAATATGGATGTATATCCAGCCTCAGATATATCCCATCCTTGTTTCCATCCATTAATCGCAACTTTATTTTCTGAATCCACTAATTTATATATCCCATCTTTCCTGCCAATAGCCACCCAACCAGAGCCTTTCGCTTGAGGAATACTTACTATTTCATCAGTATCATTAACCTTCGTCTCATACATCGAAGTCATATCTGAATATAAATATTTTGCTTCTTTCTCCTTATACTTTTTACCATTTCCATCTGCATACCTTATGGAGTTCCAACTCTCAGGATATTTCATCACTACAACAGATTCTAAAATATTTTCTGTCTTCAGCTTATTACTTGTGCTGGAATATATAATCCCTGTTTCTCCATCAGTAGATGCACTTTCAAAAAACTTCATACTACTAGATGATGAATCAATATCAAACATATCCTGATACCAGCATTTTTCTTCTGAAGAGTATATTAAGCATAAGCTTGCTGGAATGTTAGAAATATTTTTACCTTCTCTAAAAAACAGATACTTTTTGTTCTTCTCCATATTAAGTGCTGTTACTGACTGCACAATATTTCCGTCTTCCACAGTCTGTTTAATTCCGTTATCCCAAGATATCTTTGTATAACCAGAAGAATTTCCAGATATGCTTACATCCCAGAGTGAATTTTTCTTTTCGACACCGTTATATACATACGAAGAACTTCCGTAGATAACTGGAATTTCTACTGTATACTTGTTTCCATGTGCAAGTAGATAATCTGATATTTCTAACTCATTGGAGCTATTTTTAACAGCTAAAATATCTGTTATTGGAGCATACTCAAATTCAACTTTTCTAAAAATTACATTTGAAGAAGAGTTATCATTATTTGTGTTAGTAGCGTACAATATTAAAGATAGCTTATCCGATCCTTTCACAACTGTATCTATTAGAAATTCATTTTCACCAAAAGATTTTTCATCAGTGATGAATTTTTCCTTGTTCAAGCATTTACCACTTGTCTCGGAAAATAGACAATACCCTCCATAATTTCCTTCATGTGCTTCCCAATTTAATGCTATTTTCACAATGTAGTTGTATCCAATATTTAGCGAATGTATCTTTGCATAAGCACATGGGAGTTTGCTTGAACCTTTTAATTCCAGACCTGATGCCATTAGCATATTCTCTACAGAAGTATTACTTACTACTTCATTTCCAGAACAATCACTTCCAGCAGATTTTGATATGTCCAAAAGCATATTCTGTGAAGTAAACGCTTTTTCCTTTACTCCATAAATTCTCTCAATCGATGAATATTCATTTTCAACAGTAACTCCTAAACTTAAATCATCATCCGCAAACGCATTATTTTCAATAACATAATAATCATAATTGGACTTAGTAAAAGTTTTGTACGGAAGTATACTCTCATCATTGTAAAGATGAGGGTAACTCGGTGTTTCTTTAATTTCTCCATTCTCAAAAACAAAGTGTGCAGGATAATGAATGATATCTTCATATGACAAATTAGGTCTAACATAAAGGGTATTTCCATCATACAAGAAATTTCCAAGGAGGCTATTTTTTTTGAAAGAGACATCTTCTAGGGGGATATCTGATGGATTTAACAATGGAGTGTACTTTGTATTCCTAACAAAAGTATTTGATGTATTTTCTATATCACTTGAGAAAGTTTCCTCCAAACTTGTTTCTTTTCCATTCACCTTATACAACTTTAAAGAATCAGAACTCCAAACCATTTCATATCCACTTAATACCTGATCTATTCCTTTCTGATCAACATCAAATGCATATCCGCTGTAATCTACACTTTCATCAAGTAGAATATATCCTACATCATATTTTTGCAGAAGATTATAGAATCGATCACGATCATAGGCTCTGAATGCATTGCATAGTTCAATCATTGCTGTTTCCCCAATCCCAGTTCCAACTGCAGATGACATATCCATTATTGGATTTGGAATAATGTATGAAATGAATTGAGATCCCCAAAATCCCCATTTATACTTTCTAAAATAATTATTATTTGATGGAGGAGCATAATATATCCTTTCATCTATTGAATTCTTTTCTAAATAATCCTTCAAAGAATAATATTCATTAGGAAGATCAACTGTTGCTCTTTTTGAAAATAATTCTCCACGAAATATGTACTCAGAGTAGGCTAGGGGAAGTATTAGAATTATACTGAATAATGCTATTCTAAAAATCTTCTTTATGTGTTTCTTTTTTATGAATGATGAAAGAAAAGATACAAAATACACTATCCCAAATGTGCCTAGTATCGCTATACACCATACATACACCTCTCCTGCTTTTGAAAAAGGCCATCTTAACACTTGCTTAAATAGAGGTATATTTTCCTGCATCCACACAAAAATTCCTCCCAATGGTGGGTTTGCAACCTTCATTACAAACCATGCAGAAAATCCAGCAATAGCGAAAATATATAGTGATTTATTCTTTTTAAAAATAGCAAATATTATTGCTAAAACTGAGAAAAATGCTGGTAGAAGGCCAATAACTTTGTAAAAATCGTAATTCTGAAACTCTGCAGACATACTAAACAATGGAACATTGCCATCAGTCTCATAGAGCATACGGTTATACAATCTTGCAGAGTTAGCCCAATTTTCCATCTCAGTCTCCAAATCTATTGTGCTTCCAGTTATTGTTTTATTTACATACGAATCAACAACATTTTGACTGCTGGAAATAGTAAAATGAATAAACGGAAGGATCCAGAATAATTGAGAAATAATTAGTATTGAAAGTACTTTTGCACATTTTTTTAATTTTTCTTCTATCTTTGTCTTTTCTAAAAAGATTATAAAAAGGACAAAACCAGCGAAACCGATAAAATCTATAACAAACAGTGTCGAAATAACACATATACATGAAAACAATACACAAGAGATCAGAAAAAATGATGCCTTTCTGATAGTAGGATCTTCTATATACATATATGCACTAAGCATTAGAAGTGGGAAAAAACCAAAATTGGCGACATATGGAGCCATATTCTGATAGAAAAGCCACATTGTCCATAAAGTTGTCGAAT
>DAOOVU010000025.1:0-5518 GCA_035370505.1 Candidatus Dojkabacteria bacterium
TGCCCTCTATTGGTGGAAGTTGTCCATGATCTCCTACAGCAAGAATTCTTACTCCGAATGATAGTAAATCTTCCCATATCTCTTTTGAAACCATTGATGCCTCATCAATAATTATTAAATCATATTCAAAATCATCATTAGATATTCTTGTCCAACCTATAATTTTACCCTTTTCATTTATGACTGGCTTATATATCAAACTATGTATTGTCCCAATATAGTCGGACTGACTTAAAGATTTAGTTTCAAGAAGTTTTTTTTTCAGAACTAAAGAAGCTTTTCCTGTATATGAGCAGTAAGCAATCCTTATCCCATGATTTGTCTTATGTAATAGATTGCCAAGATAGCCAAGAACAGTAGTTTTTCCTGTTCCAGCATACCCACCTAATGTTATATATTGAGACTTATTCCCCTGATACCAAGATATAATATCAGCTATTACAGATGATTGATTTTTTGAAAGCTCAATTTTCATAATATATTTAAACAGGGTATGCTTTTTCTAATTCTCTTTCAATACTCATCAATCTATTGTATTTAGCAACTCTTTCACCTCTACTCATAGATCCTGCTTTTATATAGTCTGTGTTAGCTCCAACAGCAAAATCAGCTATGAATGTATCATCTGTCTCTCCTGATCTATGAGACATTATTGTTTTCATACCTGAATTACTAGCTAACTTTAGAGTATTTTTTGTTTCTGTAAAAGTTCCAATTTGATTGGGTTTAATTAATACAGCATTTGAAGCTTTCAGCTCTATACCTTGTTTCAACCTGATGACATTCGTAACATACAAATCATCACCTACATTAATTATCCTATTACCATAATTTTGTTCAAATAATTTGAAACCATCCCAGTCATCTTCTGCGAAACCATCCTCTATTGAGATAATTGGATACTTTAATATCCACATACCATACATTTGACAAAGCTCTTCAGATGACATAGTTTTTTTCTCAATTGATAGACTATATTTTCCATCTGCATAGAAATTACTTGCTGCGCAATCAATTGCTAGGGATATATCAGTTCCAGGTCTTAAATTAGAATCTATGATAGCTTGAACCATTAATTCTAATGGTCTTTCATTGCTTCCCAATGATGGAGCATAGCCTCCTTCATCTCCTACCGTAGTAGAATAGCCAGAATTTTGTAAAATTTTACCAAGATTATGAAAGCATTCACTTCCCCATTGTACAGCCTGTAGGACATTTGTGGCTCCATTTGGAACAAACATATATTCTTGGATATCAGAAGAGCCTTTAGCATGCTTCCCTCCATTTATGACATTTATCATGAGTTTTGGCATTTTCCCAATTGCAAGAGGATTATCAAATATATTCGCTATATATCTATATAGTGGAATATTCTCTGATTCTGATAATGCTCTTACATATGCTAAGGATACAGACAGTATTGCATTTGCTCCGAGATTAGATTTGTTTTCAGAACCATCTAATTCTATTAATATTTTATCACATTCCTCTATACTACTTAGTTCTTTTCCTACAAATAAAGGGGATATTCTTTTATTTATATTTTCAATAGCTTTTAGAACTCCTTGTCCAAGGTATCTGGAATTATCTCTATCTCTCAATTCGTGAGCTTCATATTTTCCTGTAGATGCACCACTTGGAACACATGCACTAACAATTCTCCCGTTTTCTAATTCTATATTACATTTAATTGTCGGATTTCCTCTGGAGTCTAGAATTTCTTCTCCATATAGTTTTGTTATTTTCATTTATTTTAATTTTTAAGTTATTCCTAATATGTGTAAATATATCATAAATATATGAATCCTACCTATGAGTTAATTGCAAACCACATAACAATCTGTACTATGAGTTTACTTTTTCCACGATTTTATGGATAATAGTTTCGAAAAGAATCTTTTGAATGAATAGATGTATATTACTCAAGGTGAATAATCTAAGCTTAGAAAATAATATTTAAACAAAATAAAAATGATTGAGAAACCTCTTGCTAATACACTCCTAACTGGAGCATTAGTCGCGGGAGCATTAAAAGAGAATACTACAATTGCCAATGCTCAAAATAAGGAGAATACACAGCCTGTAGTATCTCCTGCATCTAGTCAATATGTAGAGCAAGAAGACGCTTCTACATCAGAATTAGCAAAAGAAGACGTACCGTTGTCTTCCTCAGAAGAAGTTGCACAATTTGACTCTGATATTCTAGATTTTACTGAGTGGAAAAATTACGACTTGGAATCTGTTGAAAGAACCAACTCAGGATATACTGCTACCATTTCTCAAGAAACTTCTCTGTTTATGATCCCATTACGAAATGACAATTTTCTTGACGATAGAGATGGAAAAATGGTGAAAGAGATAATACTTCCTAAGAATTATAAATTTGAAATAGGGGAAATTAGAACAATAAAAGGATCTAACAATGAAGAGATTAGATTTGGAGTTGTTGCTAATACATTTGGAGAGCACTCTGCATCTGTTGTTCTTTTATCTGCAGTAGATAAGAATGGGGTGAAAAAGGAATTTACAACAGAAAGCTTAGAAACCAATAGAACTGTATCATACATCGTATCTGAAGAACATATTTATCCAAATAAGATTATAAATACACTTCTAGCATTAAGAAATATTTCCCAATATCAAGATGAAAATGGTCCATTCATGAAGGGTAATGAATATTCATGTGTTAAAATGTTTGGTATTGATGACCCTACGAAAAAATCTGAATTTACAGTAGGATTAGCAAGCGATAAAACAGAGTTGAGAGGTGGTGGTGTATGTGCTACAGCAACAGCTCTGTCTATGCTAGTACACACTTCCGACAAGGGAAATATGAATATAAAAGAGCAGTGGGGACACCCTATTAGATATGCTCAAGGTCCATTCAGTCCTTCCGAATATGTTGTTGATGCTACAGTAGGACTTAATCCTACATATGACTTTAGATGGGTGCAGGAGGAGACAAAATATTTAAAGATAGACGCATTACTTTCGCCTTCGGATATTACATATGATAAGACGGAAAGTGATGGAGTGGGTGGTCTCTCCGATTCAAACATGATAGTCAACATATCCTTTGTGGATACTCCCCCTGTTAATCAAACAGTAAGAATTCAATATATTAAAGATAATTATGTTGCATTTAGAGAATCTAAGCATGAAATCAAACTTTTAGAAGATAGGGGAGACGTTAATGTTTTAACACACGATATAGGAAAAAATAAGGAAATTGTTAACCTTATGTATAATGCAGAGGAGGATATCAACTTTAAGGAATACGATATCAAGGAGTTAGAAAATATTCAGAAATTAAAAGAGGCAGTTAACAGCTATCCTGCTGACTCAGAAGAAGGACTATATAAATATTTAAGCACTACTGATTGGTATAAAGAATCAGTGAATGAGAAAAATAAAGAATATGTAGATAGAATATTAGAACTGGTTTCTATTACCAAAATACCAGGGCAACCTCTCCAGTGTATGGGTTTTGTAATGATGCTTTCTTGGTTATATCCTAGTTTAGATATTCCATACATAGGTGGAGGACCTGCAAGTGCGCGTGAGTTAGCTCCTGCGGAGTTAAGGAGTGCAACATATGAAAATACATCATCATATTTTTCTGGATTTGCTAATACTTTTGCCATAGGAGGAAAGCTTACAATAAGTGATTATGAACCTGGTGATTTATATGTGAGAACTGATGGAGTAAAAATGCAGAGTACAGGAAAACCCGCAGGACATGTAGGTGTAATACTCGGCAAAAGAGTAGATGGTAATGGCAATACGGTATTACTTGCTGCAGATTCTAATAGGTTGGGTGATGGGAAAATTAGAATATTTGAGGTAGATAAGTGGAACGAAGACGAGATATTTAGCAATGGTAGAAGATATTTATTACGATTATCAAAAAAAAGTCAATAAGTAATGATTCCCCTATAGTATTGAAACCTTCTTCCAATCCTTATATAATATCGTTGTGTTAGTTAAGCGTTTAAGACGCTGTTCATTAAAAATTTTTAGAAAAGCAGTTTCTTCTTTAAGGAGGAGAATATGAAAAAATATTTGATTCTTGTATTTGTACTTATTCTCGCTATTACAGCGAGCGTATACGCCGAAGGTAGTACATCTCCGTTGTGTACAATAGAAGAGTTTGAACATCAAAAAACTCTGAATTCCGAGCTGTATGAGAGTTGCAAGGCTAATGATGGTGCATTTTTATGTCTGCATAATCCAGAAGATGATAAACTATCAGTTGTATGCCGTGCACTCAGTAGGGTTGATGAACCTAAGATAAAATCTGAAAAAGGACTCTATCCAGTCCAGAATATAGAAATAGATGGAAGTAGAACTGAATGGTTTCTAGATTGGTTCTCTTTTTACACAGATCCTCTGAATTTGCCTACAGTAGAAGATAGAGAAAAGGCCAAGACTGAAAGTTCTGAGCTATACAAATTCTGCATGGAAAAAGAAGAAACTTTCATAGTTAGATATGACTCACAAAACAAAAAAATCTTAACGGAATGTAGAGTCTTACAACAGGATCCTGTAAATCCAGCAACAATTAAATGTGACGGAAATTTTCCAATACAAAATTATGTTCATAAAACAGGAGCGATAACTCCTTGGTTTTGTGATACTGGAAGTATGGAAATCCCCGTAACTGTTTTTCAAAATAACTAACACAAAGAATGTCTAGGTAAGAAATATTTAATGAGGTATATTCTCATATAAACACATGTTTTAAACATACTCTTACCTAGACTCTTCTCTCCAAATTTCAATAAATAGATGTATACTGTAATGCCTTAATTTCTGTTGTACATACCTTTAGAATTAGTATATCATTTCCATATGGAACAACAATTTCTTTTTTTTGACACTGAAACTACTGATGTACAATCCAAGGATTTAATACAATTAGCATTTACTGATGGAGGGAATATTATTTTTAACCAATATTTCAAGCCTAAAAACAAGATATCATATTCAGCTATGGCAGTGCATCATATTACTCCAGAGTTTTTAGAAGACAAAGACACATTTGAAACTGCTAAAGTAAAGAGAGAAGGCAAAGACATGGAGTTTAAGGGAACATCTTTAAAAGATTATCTAAATTTTCTTGGACAAAAATATATTTGGGTAGCACATAATGTAGAATTTGATTTAGAGGTTCTTCAAAAAAAAGGAGTCATGATTAATAAATACATTTGTACATATAAATTAGCAAGAAATCTTTTTGAGGATGAGAAAACAGGAGGAGATATAGAGAGCTATTCTCTTCAATTTTTAAGATATTATCTTGGTTTGTATAAGAAAGAACAAGCTGAACATAACACAGCCCATGATGCAATGAGTGATGTCTTTTTTCTAAAGGATTTGTTTAATTATATACGGGAGAATAGTAAGTTTACAGTTGAACAAATGCTAATGATTACTAAGCAACCTGCATTTATCAGAACTGTCTCTTTTGGGAAATATGCAGGTAGAACACTAGAGGATATTGCTAAATTGGATAGAG
>DAOOVU010000026.1:0-4898 GCA_035370505.1 Candidatus Dojkabacteria bacterium
TTTGGGTTAATAGTTTCTTTAGTATATTTCTTTGCTGTTAAGAAGAAATTAGATGTTATAGAGAAGAAGTAGTTTTAATTGACAGTGGGCATATATTTTTGTTAATCTAAATAGTATGAAGAAGTTAAGTAGTTTAGAGATTGTATTGCTATTAATAATAGCAGTACTTTCTATTGGTATATTTGTAGTAGGAGATACTTTAGCAGAACAAAGTGGTGATACTCCTGATTCTGGGGAGAATTCAATATTAAAAGAAACATATATTAATTTACAGGGATTGGGATATGGTAGTGATGAGGGTAGTTATGGTGGTATGTGGAATAGAATAATATCTGCAGCGAATTGGGTTCCTAATGGTACTGTTTCGGAAAATAAGGTTTCGTTAGGGTATACTTTTTACAACGGTAGTAGGACTTTAAAAACAGGTACTCTAGATTATCCTAATTATGAAGCTCAATCTTTGCAAGCTAAGGATTTTAGAGATTCTAATGGTTCAGATTCTTGGTCTTCTTGGGAAAAGAAAAATACAAACCCTGAAGTTTGGTATGATAAAAGGAGTGGTTTGTATTGGAGTCCAAATCAAGGAAATTTTACAAATTCATTTACCATATCTACATGTGCTTTTTTTAGTACTACCAAAAGAGGGGATTATAACGGTGGAGACCCTACTAATTGTGGTAATGCTATAGAGCAGTGTGCTACATTATCTTTAGATGCTAATGGAGATGGTACAAATGAAACAAAATGGTATTTACCAACACAAGCAGAGCTTATGCAGGCATATTTAAATGGTATATATCTTAGAACAAATACAAATTGGGTTACAGGAAATAGTTTCTGGTCTAGTACAGAGGCTCAGGATAATCATAGCTATGTGTGGTATGACTATTTGAACCATGGAACTACTAACGCCAGTCGTAAGACACTTAGTTATGCAGTTCGTTGTGTCCTTAGGGATTTATAATATGCATGGATACTGGCTTTAGTCCAGTATCCATACCAAATACTTTTTAATTTAAAATTTCTTTACAATTTAAGTAGGTATGTGTTAGTATTAAGGTATGCAAGATCTTACACTCTCAACCTTGGCATAGGCAATGGCTTGTAAGGGAGGCATATATATAATCCTACCTGCTATACCCAAGTGGTATATTGATACAAAAGATCTTTTATACTACATATGCTTAATATCAGGTCTTTGGTGTAGAGTTAAAAAATTAGCAGGTTTATGTTTCTGGTCTAGTACAGAGAATCAGAATAATAATAGCAATGTGTGGTATGTAAATTTGAACAATGGAAATACTAACAACAATAATAAGACAAATAGTTATGCAGTTCGTTGTGTCCTTAGGGAGTATATAATATGCCTCAAGCAAATTTAGATAAACCAATTTATTTAGCTATTTATAAGCTAATTCTTTATCTTTATACATGTGTTAAGCATTTTCCTAAAGAATATAAATATACTCTTGGAAATGATATCCTTTCTCTTGCATGGAAAACTTTAGACTGGGTAATATTTGCTAATACAGTTGAGAATAAGGAGAAGAAAAAATATATTGAGAAAGCACTCTCAACCTTTAATAGCTTAAAATATAGATTTCGTATTGCTAGTGAAATTAAAATTTTAAGTCATGGAAGATATTCTTACATTATTAAACAAAGTGTTGAAATTGAGAAAATGCTAAAAGGATGGCTTTCTTGGTCTAAACGAGTCTAAATTACCTTGTACTTCTATATAATCATTTAATCTTCCGAAATGATTGTAGTAAAGATTCTGTCTTAGATTATATGAATTACTCCATTTTAAATGACCAAATGTTGAATTAATACTACTGCAAATTGTTTCAAGTTCTTCTTGTGTAGGAGGAGTATGTATTGCTACAGCCTCCTCTTTACACATAGATCTATCTATTAGTAAACCTTGATTAAAATAATACAATTTTCTTTTAAGATTACTAACTGTGCGATTTCTTGCTAAGACATAATTTGGTCTTGCTATACTCCCTATAAAATCAATACCTTGATATACACTTCCATATACAGTTTTTTCTCTTTTTATTTTAAGTAACAGCTCTTTATTAAGAAACTCTGTGACAACTTCTTCAATGTCTTTTAATTGATTGATATCTTGTGATAGAAAAAGAAGATCATCTGCATATCGTAAGTAATATTTAATCTTAAGCTTTCTTTTTATAAACTGGTCTAGCTCATTTAAATAGAGATTAGCAAAAAATTGTGAAGTTAAGTTTCCAATTGGTAAGCCTTTATTTTCTCCTGATGTAAAAAGGCTTTTACTGGGTGGTAATCTTTGTATTAATTTAAAATCCCCTTTAGGAATGTATTTTGTGCAAGGGTTATGAAAAATTATTTGTTCTGAAAGTTTTAATAAATCTCTTTTTTCCTCCTCATTGTATGTTAATCTGTAGACAGCTTTAGATAAAATATTAAAAAGTTTTAATTTATCTATACTGTAGAAGAAGCTACTAATATCTAGTTTAAGATAATAGGCATTCACTCTTTTGTTATCTGTAACTTTGTTTAGAAAGTATTGTAATCTTTTTACTCCACAAATTACCCCATGCTCTTTTCTACATGCAAAGGAATCATAGATAAAAGTTCTATCAATGGGGTCTTCAATCTGGTTAATTAAAAGATGATGAACGATTCTGTCTATGAAGTTAGCTGCAAATATTTCTCTTGTAGATGGATATGTAATGACAAAGCACAGAGAGTGTCCAATTACATAACTGTTGCTTTTGAGCTGTTCTTGTAAAGTTATTAGATTATTTTCAAAGTAGGCTTCAAACAATAATTGGTATATGCTATTTCTTTTTCCTTTTCTGCATGAGTAATAGGCTGAGATAATGGAGGATAGATTAAAAAGCATCTCTTGGTTATATAACAATGTGATATGTAATGTCTAACATTAAAATCTATTCATATATCATATATTAGATATAATAACTAGAAGTTTTTTATTTTGTTAAAATATTTGTAGTAAATTGAAATAACAATATTCTCTTGAAGACACTCCTTCCTTTTGGTATATTTTAACTATATGAAGGATACTGTCCGTATAAGGATACCAATATTAATATTGTTTGTTGTTGTAATATCCATTACATTTGTATTATTAATAACTAATGTATTTGCATTAAATAATACATCTGTACTGGGAGGTGCTACTGTAGTAAATACACAGAATAAAATATTCTTTACATCTGAGATATATAATGCGAATGTAGTAATATCAGACCCTGATCCTGAGAATCATAACAAGAGAACAATATCAGGATATGCATGGTCTCAAGATATAGGATGGATAAAGTTTACACAAGGAGAAGAAGAAGGAGTATTTGTTGATTACAATACAGGTGCAGTTTCAGGTTCTGCATATGTAATAAATACTGGAAGTAGTATTGAGTTTAGCTCAAATAATGCTAATGTGGTAGTTGATACAGAAACAGGAAAGTTTTCGGGATATGCATGGTCTGATGATATTGGATGGATAGATTTTGGAGTAAATAATGTATATGTAAAAGATAGTACTCCCCCTAATAATCCTACAGAGACAAAGGCATATACTGATGGAAGTAGAACGAAAGAAATACCAGTGTCCCAAGATAAATTTTTTAATTTTACATCAATACATTTGTATTGGGATAAGCCCCAAGACCCAGGAGGAGAATCTCATGAATACAGTGCAAGTGGGATATCTGGCTATTATGTATATTGGGGAGCAAGCAGTACTGCAATACCTTCTTCATCAGGCGAGTTTATTACTGACAATTTTCTTGATGTAGATATTTCTTCTAGTGGTACATACTACTTAAATGTTCAGGCAGTTGATAATCAGGGGAATATATATACTAACTCTGATCAAGGATACACAATATTGGAGTATAATGCTGACTTAATTCCTCCTACAAATGTTAAGTATATAACTACACCTGGAGGTAATTTCGGAAATATCGATGATATGTTTTTTAGCTGGCCAAGCTCTGCTGGTGTTAGTAGTGAGGATGAAAATGGAATACTTGGGTGGCAGTATAGTTTAAATGGGGTTAATAACTGGACAGGGCCTGTACATGATGATTGGCTTAATTTAGATTACATTCCATACACAGATTCTACATACTCTCATTATTTTTCTAATGAAAAAGATGGTGGAAGAATTGTAGTAGGCAGTAATATTATATATTTTAGAACAATAGATAAAGCAGGAAATGTAAGCGGATATATTAGTGGGGGAATATCATATGGAGGTCTTGCTCCTACATTTGAGCAAGATGCACAGGTAATTATTACTCCTTCTGTGAATACTTCCAATGAGTTTGCACTATCATGGTCTCCTGCTACTCCATTTGAAGGAAGAGAGATTACCTCTTACTATTCCTTAGCCCCTGAGATTAAAACAATTGATATTGGGGGAGTTGGTCAAAATAACACAGTTGACTGGGATACAAACTTTACTGTTGAGATGCTTTTTTCAGTAAGAGATAACCTTCAGCTTAACAGTGTAGTATTTATGTGTCTTGACTCTAGAGGTCATACATATCATTGTACTTCGGATTATTACATGGAGGGAGACCTTCTCATTGTTAAAGTTAAACTTGGGAATCTGGAGAGAGTATCAGGGGTTTATCTAAGAGACAGCTATGAGTTCTGTGTTGAAGCAAGTGATGCAGCTGGCAATATTAGAAGAGTGTGCGATATTGAATTAAAAATTCCTCGTGAGCAGGAGGTAATCACAGAACCTACAATTATTGATAGGGTAGATAAAGTAGTCGAGGATATAACGAATAGTCTTGATGAGACAATAGGTCAACTACCTTCTGGCAATCTTACTGCAATTACTGTTACAACAAGTATTGTTACCTCTTTAATAGCATTCT
>DAOOVU010000027.1:0-4618 GCA_035370505.1 Candidatus Dojkabacteria bacterium
TGCAAATCAGCATTTTGATACATTTAACAAATTCCTTTCTCCTTTTGGAATTGATGTACAAATATGGACATCTGCTAGAAAAGGAAAACCAAAATCTCCGAATTCTTTAATAATTGGTACACATGCAATCTTGTATAAAAGTGATATCCCAGAAAATCTTAACTTAGTAATTGTAGATGAACAGCATAGATTTGGAGTAGAACAAAGAGAAAAACTTCTTAAAGCAGGTAAAACAATTCCTCACTACTTAACAATGACAGCAACACCCATTCCAAGAAGTTTAACAGAAGTGGTATTTGGAAGTGTAGATGTGTCTACTATAAAAGAAAAACCTAAAATGCAAAAGGATATTACTACTAAATATGTTCCATATTACAAAAGAGAAGATTGCTTTAAATGGGTAAATGAGAAAATTAAAGAAAGCAACTTTAAACAACAGGCCTTCATTGTATATCCCCTTATCGAAGAAAGCTACAGCCTTGATGCAAAGGCAGTATTAACAGAGTTTCAAAATCTAAAAAATATATACTTTAAGGATATAAATATTGAGTTAATGCATGGAAGACTCAAAGAGAAAGAAAAAGCGGATATACTTGAAAAGTTTAGAAAAAAAGAAATAAATGTATTAGTATCAACATCTGTAATAGAAGTAGGAATAGATATGCCTGATGCAGCAATAATGATAATAGAAGATGCACACAGATTTGGATTAGCACAACTTCACCAATTAAGAGGAAGAGTAGGCAGGGGAGAAATAGAATCATACTGTTTTGTAATACCAAGTAAAAATGAAGAAAAAAATCCTGAGGTAGTAGACAGGTTAAAATACTTTGCATTACATTCATCTGGTTTTGATGTAGCAGAGTATGATTTACAAAGAAGAGGGCCAGGAGAGGTATATGGTATAAAACAGTCAGGTATTCCCCAGTTTAAGATAGCTAGTTTAACAGATATTAATATGTTTAAAAAAGCGAAAAGAGTTGCTAAACAGCTTGTAGATAGTAATATTGATCTTAATTTTGTATTAGATAATATATTTAGGTAATGGAAATATATATTGTATTGGATAATATAAGGTCAGCTTTTAATGTAGGAAGCATATTTCGCTCTGCTGATGGTGCAGGAAGTGTAAAAAAAATATATCTATGTGGGATAACAACTAATATAGATAACCCAAAACTTGATAAAACTGCACTTGGTGCAACTGATATGATTCCCTCTGAGCATTTTGACACTACACTTGAGGCTGTACTAGAGCTTAGAGAAAAGGGAATACCTATCTACTGTGTAGAACTAACTAAAAATGCAGAACATTTTCAAAAGATTAAATATCCTCCCAAGGTTGCATTAGTATTTGGTCATGAAAAAAGAGGCATTAATCCTGAAATTTTAAAGAGAGCTGATAAAGTTATATATGTACCTATGAGAGGAAAGAAAGAATCTTTAAATGTTGCAAACTGTGCTTCAATAATTCTCTATGAGATTACAAGAGATTAGTTTTCTTTTAATATCTTTCTGCTATTATATATTAGATGGAAAAGAGAAAACTGTCTGTTTCAAAAAGGACTATTTTAATTGCTTCTGCACTTGTACTCGCTATAGGTATACCACTTGCTTACCTCCTTATAACCAATACTTCGGAAGATAGTAGCGCATGGTATAACACAAGCTGGCTTTACAGAAGATCTATCTTTATCTCAAACACAGAGACTCAAGCTATAAATGAAGAAGTTTTAATTGAATATGATACTAAATCCTTAATAGATGCTGAAAAACTTCAAAATGATTGTGATGACCTTAGATTTGTTGATAGTGATGATTCAACATTGCTTCCATACTGGATAGAAGGTGGATGTAACTCCTCTCAAACACAGGTTTGGGTAAGAATACCCAATCTACCAGCGAGTGGAAAAACAATATATATGTACTATGGAAATGAATCTGCTCCTAATGGGCAAGAGGAGTGGACAGGGAATTTCCTTTTGCTAAAAGATTCTGCATGTACAAATGAATGGAAAATTGAATCTGATACAGGACAAGATTTTTATCAAAGATTCCCTAAGGGTGCTTCAATGTATGGAGAGACAGGTGGGAGTGCTTCTCATTCTCATCCTCAAACAATATTAACAAGCAGCTCTCAAATTAGTACAAGTGGTTCTGCAAAAAGTAGTGATGATACTAAAATTGCAAATTCTCATACACATCAAATAATAGTAACCTCACAAGAGACAGAAGTGCTACCCCCATATTTAGATATGATAGTATGCTCCAATAAAAATCTAGTTATCAATCAAGGTTTCATCTCTTTATTCGACTCCTCAATTCCTTCTGGGTTTACAAGATTCTCACAGCTTGACAATAAATTCCCAAGAGGAAATTCCACATATGGAGGAAGCGGTGGTGTAACAACACACTTCCATAAAGTCTTAGCAACAATAACAGATGGAGCAAGCAGTGAAACAACTGCACAGGGAGGTAATGAAATATATACAGCATCAAATACACACACTCATACCATTAATCAATTCATTACACAAACTTCAGAGAATATTCCTAAATACCTGTCTGTTTTGTATGGACAAGCTAGTAATGATATTATGGCACCCATGGGAGTAATAACTATGGCTACTGCCCTTCCTCCTCTTGGGTGGACAAGATTTTCGCAGCTTGATGAATATTACCCATATGGGAGCTCATCATATGGTACAACAGGAGGAAGTTCATCTCACACACACAGTGTTAGCGCAACTACAGGTAGCAATACAGCAACAGTTGGCCTGTCAACTGGCTCTCCCTCTATATCCCTCCCTACTAAATCAACACATACTCATAATATAACAGGAGAATTACAGCCGTATTCAAATGATCCTCCATATATCAAAGTACTCTTTATCAAAAAGAACTCTTCTAAAAGAGCTACTATTAATAATGAGGAAATTCCTAATCAGCCTCCTTCTGCACCTACTAACTTACTTACAGAGGGTCTTGTTAATCCTGTTAGTATAACAAGCCAATCTCCTAAATTTAGTGCGATATACTCTGATCCTAATTTAGATAATGGTATATATTTTGAAATTGAGGTAAATACAAAAGCTGATTTTACAGGTACAAGTATGTGGGATAGTGGAAAGACATCAATAAGCCCAATTATAAGCGGACAAAGATCTCCAGAGATATTATATATGGGAAATGCACTCTCTTTAAATGGTATTACATATTATTGGAGAATACGATTCTGGGATAGCAAAGATACACAGGGACAGTGGTCTCAAACAGCAACATTTACAACATCACAAAATAAAACTACACTTATAATTCCTTCTAAAGGAGATTCAACAATACAAGAAGAGAATGAAACTCTAGATGGATCAAATACTATCCCCAATCCACCAAGTTCACTATATACCGAAGGGAGTAGTGAGCCAATAAAAGTGACAGATACAACACCTGAGTTTAGTGCAATATTTAGTGACCCTGATGCAAGTGATACAGGTGTGTACTACGAGATAGAGGTAAATACCCAATCAGATTTCTTTGGGACAGTTATGTGGGATAGTACAAAAACAGCTATCTCCCCAATTACTAATGGTTCAAGATCTACAGATATATCATATGCAGGAACAACACTTTCTTTAAATGGTACAACCTACTATTGGAGAATGAGATTCTGGGATAACAATGGGGCTGTAAGCAACTGGTCACAGACATCAAACTTTACTATGTCAGGAAATCCTTTATCTCCTACTTACTTAAAAACAGATGGTATGGAGAATCCTACATGGATATTATCAACTACTCCAAAATTCTCAGCACAGCATATAGACCCAAATGGTGATAGTGCAAATTACTATGAAATAGAGGTTAACTCTAATTCATCTTTTACAGGTACAGTAATGTGGGATAGTAACAAGACTTCTATGACATCTACACCAAGTGGTCAAAGATCTCCTGATATTACATATGCAGGAACAACATTGACAGGTAGTTCAGGTACAACATATTACTGGAGAATTAGATTTTGGGATACTGATGGAAATGTAAGCAACTGGTCAGACACAGCAACATTTAAAGATTTTATACAAACTGAAGAGTATATACAAATGGAAAAATTAAAACTGGAAGGAATAAAGATAAACTAGTAAAATACATCCCATGAGTTTAAAATTCGATTCATCTAAAAAATTAAGAAAAGAAAAAACTAAGCATAAAGTAGAAAGCTGGGAAGAGTATGAACAAAGGGAACAAGAATTTCTAAAAGAGAGATTCCTTAGTAAAGAACCTACTATTTCTACATTTGTAAGAATTACAGCAGGACAAGCAAAAAACTTTAAAATAGAAATACCAAGAAATACAAGACCACTTACTGATAGAATGAAAGTAAGAATATTTGATGTATTGGGAAGTGATATTGCAAACAAAAGTGTTCTAGATCTTTATGCAGGAGCAGGTTCATTTGCACTAGAAGCACTCTCAAGAGGTGCAAAAGAGGCAACATTAGTAGATGCTTCAAAGCAAGGAAATATAATAATACAAAGGAATGTAGCTCATACAGGATTTCTTCCTCAAGCAGATGTAATTAAGAGTAAAGTAGAGGATTTTATACAAAAATATAAAGAGA
>DAOOVU010000028.1:0-4552 GCA_035370505.1 Candidatus Dojkabacteria bacterium
GGTTTAGTAGGTTCTTTCCTATACCATTGGCCATCTCTATACTCCCATGAATTTGGATTTGCTCCTCTTGGCCTTCTGGACTTCCCTCCATTTTGATATATTGGAATCTTTGTTCCTTTTCTGGCTTTCATTATACCCTTGGAGAAAGACTGAGGATCTACATCCATTTCATCTGCCATTTCGAGCATTGCATTTTGCATGTCTGCCAAATGTTCTTTTGAAGCATTCAATTCTTGTTTTTTGGAATTGGCTCCCACTGCCATCGCATATCCTGAATTAAATTTCAGACTATCCCATTTATCGAATGGAGAATATGTATTCATTAATGGATTTGCATAGTCCATCAATTTATTCATCTTCTGCTCTTTCTTGGCTAGTATCTTGCTGTCTTGTTTGAATTTTCTACCTGTAAGAGGGTTTGTCATATTTCCCATTATGTTTATGGAACCATCAGTGGCACTATACATCGTTTCCTTTCCTTCGACTTCAACTTTCTGACCTTGTATTTCGGTTTTTATACCTCCTTGTGAATGCGAAGGGCCCACAAATTCTACTGTGGTATCATCTAAAATACGCATAGATGGAGGATTTTTTACTTTTGATGGTGTGAAAGACCTTCCTTCTTTTAATATTAAAACTTTTGGCATTTTATATTGTTTTATATTCCCAGATATAACCATAAGCAGTTACAAATTTGGGTAATTTTTTACAAACTTTCGATATTGGACTTTTGTCAACATTCAGACTGTTGGCTGCTTGTCTTATACTTTCAAATTCTGCTATTATTTCCTTGGTGGTTTTATCAATTTGAATAACAGGTTTAGAATGAGGCATCGATTTTCTAAATCTATTCTTTTGTTCTGCGCTCCAATGTTTTCCGTATCTATTGTTATTTTTTCCAAATCTTTTACCTTTTAGACTTTTAGAAATGTTATCCTTTTGTTTTTTGGTTCTTTTAGTTCCCAGACTGCTGCCAGCTATAGACTCTATGTTATAACCAAATTCATCAAGGTAGGATTTGTAGAAATCAATCCATTTCTGTTCTACTTCTATACATCTATCTTTTTTACAAAATGCAATAACTTCAAAGGAAAATGCTTCAAGTTGGTATTTATTAAATGCATTTTGAAGTTTTGTATTTTTATGCTTATTTAAAACGAGTTGTGTTTTATGATCATTCATTCTTTTATAGACACATCGAGAGGAACTGCCTATGTAGCATTTATTGTTTTTAATATTTAAAATTATATAAACTCCAGAGGTCATTATACAAATTTTAATTTATATCCAGATGCCACTAAGCTCTTTATTTCATCTGGAGATAGGTCGTGAGTTGTTCCTTTTTTATAGGTTCCCATTGGGCCTTCTGGAAATACGCTCATTTTTCCACCATTTCTAAGCTTTACAAAGTTTCCATATTGTGGGTCGAAGTAACCTCTTCCATCTGTTGTATCTATTATCTCTACTCCATCTGGAACTTTTTTTGTCTGTAATGTACTTGCTTTATTTATGGAATTTGGTACAAACCCAAGATTTGTTACATTAGTGACGTTGCCATTTCTCTTGTCTATCTTGGTAGCTGTAGGAATATATCTTTTGGATGTTTCACTTCCAAAGAAATCATCTATTTTGGAGATAGAAGAATTTGCTACAGCATCTTTCATCTGGGGATTTTTTCTACCTACAAAATCAACATCGAAAGCCTTCTGAATATGCTGCTCATTTTGAGCCATTCTTGTAAGGTCTCTTAATGGAAGATTTATATTACTGTTTGGATTTGCTGTCTGGTAATCTTTATAGAGATCTTCGTTTAGCGTACCTGTATTCAGTTTTGTAGATCCCTGATAGCCTCTGTCTTTTACATAATCCAAGAAGTTGTTAAAATAGGATATTTGTGCACTGTCCATTCTTGGAATAGAAGCTCCATTCTGTGCCATTGGAATTTCATCAACATAGTCTCCGGGAAAATTATATTCTGCTCCGGGCATCATCAGCTTTGTATGTCCTGTATTATCTCTTCCAAGCACTGGAAATTGAACACCTTTCATCGTAATTTTATTAGAAGGTATTCTTAAGGAAGGAAATCCTTTGTCTGGGCTATTTGCTTTATATCCAGAATTGCTCATCTTTATACCATATTCAGCTATGGCAGAACTACCTGTTCCATTTGGATGTTCATTATAAGAAAGTTGAGGTCTTACAACAGGAGCTTTAGGTTTCTTGTTTGGTATAAGAGCATCTACAGCTAAAAGTCCTGCTAATGCCATATCTCCATATTTGCCATCATATTGAAATGGTTTCTTTTGCTGTGGAAAAGGAGGCATTCCGGGGTTTACATTTGGAGATGTTCTCTGTGCAAGTTGAGGATCTTGTTGTTGTGGAGGATATAATGATGGATCATCCGGGAAATCTGGTATATCAATATAATCCCAATTTGCGTATTGATTATAGTAGTCTGTATTTGTATCAGGAGCTATGTTCTGCTGCAATTGCATTTGTTGATTTCCCATGTACCCTGAAATAGGTCTGGGTGCAGAGACATATGCTGTAGGAAGAGTTTTATACCCATCCTGAGCATGGTGCCATTTTCTTGCATTTATAGCAAATTGCTTTTTCTTCTTTAAAGCAGGCGAATCTCCTTCGTGTATTTTCAACTTGGAGGCAGGAATTTTGCTACCTCTTTTTACTCCTAAAGCATCGTGGAGGGTTCCTTTTTTAGAAGGTTTTATTTGTATTTTACTCTTTGCCATTACTTGTATTATGTTTTAAATGTTTCCATGCCTTCATTTTTACAATGTTGTATATTAGACCGTGGGAAACATTATATTCTCTAGCAAGTCTACACAAGGTGTAATCTTTAGGTTTGTATTTCCTTCTGATTTCCGAAACTTGCAATTCTGTTAGCTTTGAATTAGTATGTTTGCTGCCTTTAGCAGCATTTACCCTGTTTTCTTTAGAACGTTGTTCTGAATTCATCTTTAAAGTACCCCATTGTAAATTACTAGCTGCATTATTTTTTGGATTATTATCTAAATGCATTACAATCGGATAATTATTTGAATTTTTGCAAAATTTAGAAGCTACTACTCTATGTATTTTTAGAATTTTCTTTTTTTTATTTATATGAACTTCGACAAATTTATATCTGTCTTTGTTGTTATTACAACCATATTGTACAAGAATTTTACCTTTATACTTTCCTTTAGCAGATCTAATTTGTCCTAGATTGCTAACTTCATATCTACCTTCTAATATTTTTTTCCATCTTTCCATTATTTAAAAGATGTGGCTGTTGGTGCAATAGTGAATCCAGAAATTATCTGTATATCATCTCTGTCATCTAATATGAACCTGAGTTTCAAATCCTTAGCTCTTATAGGAGCTTTATTAAAAGACCTTTTTGAGTAGTCGTGGTTGTCATCATTGAGTTCCTTATATATAGATAGATTCTCGCAAGATGACTTCCACACTGGCTTTTTTACATCTTTTATCATATCCCAGAATGTGTGAATATTGTAAAATGAACCAGATTTTGATACAAGGATTGTCTTAGAACCACTGTTATATTTTGGGTATTGCTTTTTCAGGAACAGATTATTTTTTGGAGAAGGCACCATTTCTATCAACCCTGAGCTTTGTTGGTTATTCCAAGCTATGAATTTATTAAAGAAATATTCATCCGTTTCATAAAATTCTCTGAATGATTCATACTTTAATACATTGGAATAATTCTGAACATTTTGCAATATCTCATCATAAAAAGAGTATTGATACGCATATTCAAGGATATAAGGATGAATCTTTCCGTAGAAATTATTGAATTTAGAAATAGATACATCGTGTTTCCATAGTGACTCTGCATTTCCAGAATAGAATTCGTTTGGAGCTACAACATAATAATTAGGTAGATATGTATGGAAAGAAATCCATGTACCTGTTTTGAAAGAGTATGATAGTGTTAAGGAAAGATTGCAGAAATACCTTGTATCTGTCAATTCTATTGGCTTTCCGTTAAGGACAAATACACCGTTTTCCTCAAGCTTTATACCATCTACAATAGGCTTATAATCGAGCTTGGTTATTATAGCTCTCTCATACTTTTTGTCATACACTCCATGAAATCCCACTCCATAGAAAGGGTTATCCACAGAAATATCAAAATGCTTATCTATCTGAAAATCAAAGAATTCTGAACAAAATGCAGATATTCCTGTTGTTATATCTTTAGCATCTCTCCCTTGAAATAACAATATATCCCCTCTTTTTGCATCTACAGATATATGTCCAAATTCTGTCCTTATTAGCATTTTGTTTCTTGTACCAGCACGCCCTGCTTCTGAATCTGGATAATCATAAGGTGGTACATTCTGAGAGAATAGTGAAGAACCTAGGTATACTTCTCCATTTGATGTAGGGGCTGTAAGAAGTGCGTTGTATAGCAAGGTTTTGTTTTCAAATCTTGCTAGCACTTGCTTTGATTCTATGCCATCTAAAGAAATCAATTTTCCATAATTCTGGGGAAAATCAAACTTTGCTGCTGGTTTGAATATTC
>DAOOVU010000029.1:0-3996 GCA_035370505.1 Candidatus Dojkabacteria bacterium
TCTCTTTTATCTATAACCTTGGTATTTTCACATTCACAAAAAGGACATTTCATAAATAAAACACAATATATTGTACTTAACTCATAAGCTACTACAACAGGTAGTACTGGTCAACAGCTTATAGCACAATAAAAATTAGTTATGTTTGTTAAATAGGCAAAGAGATACAATTTAATCAATACTACAAGATAGTTAATATGGAGAGGAAAAATATTTCAAAAAACAGTATAATATACTAGGAATGCTAGACTATAGCTCGTTAAATCAAAATAGGAGGTATTATGAGAATCATAGATTTTCTTCTAATGTCCTTATTTCAGGACGTAATGTATCTTGGAGAAGATGAGGAGACAGTATATGTTGATATGAGTACTGATGATATTCATATAAACAATACATTGTACAATCAAACCCTTTTCCATTACTGTAAAGATGGTCATGTCAAAAGATTACAAATAGAACCATACACTATGATTGTAAAATTAGGAATGGATGATGGCAGAACGATGTACGAGTCGTACTCCATAGGTTTTCAAGAACTATTGTGGAGGAAAATACTCTAACTATCCTAATCAGAGAGGAAAGCAATACTTATTTCTTTAAGTATTTATCCTGCAGCAGTTTTCCTCTCTGATCTTTTTCATATTAAATAAATTTACAGACTTTTCTAATGATTATATCCTTAAATGATTTTGAGAAGTTAAAAAATACTAAATTGAAAAACAAGACAATTGTTGCAACCTCTGGTTTTTTCGATCCAATACATCCAGGTCACATTTCTTGCATTAGGGAATCAAAAAAATTTGGAGATATTTTGGTTGTTATAGTTAACGGTGACAATCAATGTATAACTAAAAAAGGAAAACCTTTTATACCTGCAAAAGATAGAGCATATATTGTCGATAGTATAAAGGATGTTGATTATGTCGTAATATATGATCATAGTACGAAATATGATTGTTGCGAGGCTCTAGAAATTATTAAACCCAATGTTTTTACAAAAGGAGGTGATAGAGACTCATCTAAAAAGGTCCCAGAAGCTGTTATAGTTGAAAAATACGGAGGCACTGTACAATACAATGTAGGAGATGCTAAAGTTTGGTCCAGTTCTGATTTTCTAAAAGAATGGGTGGATTTCTCTAAATCACAAGACTAATTGGCATGTTCCTTTAGGTAAGTATATATCGAATTTGATGCTATAGCCCCCTCTGATACCGCACAAACTATCTGATGAAAGTAATTAGAATTAGTAGTGCAATCACCAGCAGCCCATACACCTTCTATATTTGTCTTTTGCTCACCATTTACTTTTATAAATCCCTTCCTGTCCGTTTCTAACTGCAATTTCTGTGCAATTAAATTATTTGGTTCACTTCCGATTTCTACAAAAAGGCCATCAACACTTATATAGTTTGAACCATTGTACTCTTTTGATATCTTTATCCTCTCCAAATATTCGGCACCTTCAAGAGAGGTTACTACTGCATTAAATATAATTTCAACATTAGGTTTTCTTTTAAGCTCATCTATTAATTTTGGTTCTGATTTTAATTCTGTCCCTCTGTATATTACATAAACCTTTTTAGCAACATCAGATAGCATTAAGGCAGATGTAACCGCTGCGTTTCCTCCACCTATTACTGCAGTTATTTTATTCTTGAAAAACATAGAATCACATGTCGCACAGTATGATAATCCTTTTCCTAGATATTTATCCTCCATTGGGATTCTTAACTTGCTCCTGTCTGTTCCTGTTGCTACTAACAAGGTTTTACATAATATTTCCTTATTTGAATCTGTTCTTAATGAAAAAATATTTCCACTTTTTGAAACATCAATAACACTTTCCTCTAGAAATTCACTCCCACTTGTTAAAGCGTGTTCTCTAAATTTAGAGGCTAATTCCATTCCAGATATTTTATTGAACCCAGGATAATTTGAAATTTGGTATGCCTGAGTCATTGTTCCACCTCGCAATTTCCCAATAATTATATTTGATAGATTGTATCTTCCAGCATATATTCCTGAAGAATACCCAGCAGGACCAGAGCCGATTATACCTATATCGTAAATTTTCATGTTCTATTTATAACGGAAATTATAATTAATTGTCAAAGTGTGTGGAAAGAAGACTCGGACGAGAAACACAAAGATGATAAAAATTATCAATTTCTCGTCCGAGCAGGATTAAATTACTTTTTCAATTTCAATAGGTAGCACATACGAAGAATTAAGGACTATTCCATCTACACTAACAGATGCTAATACCCTTTCTTTTTTAATTGGTTCACTAGACGAATATGGCTTGCCTATTTCCTTCTTAACAATCCTGAATTCCCAATTCTCCTTGTCAAAAACAATCTCGTTCTTAATTTGAATTCTGGTTCTCATAATTTCTCCTTTTCCTGTTTATGAATGAGCAATTCATCCTATAGTATTATACCATAGAATTAGAAAATTAAGCAACCAGATCCCAGTCAAATTGATTAGTAAGAACTAATGGAGCATTCTCTCTAACAATAACCATATACTCATACATAACACTATTTCCTCCATGAATTGTTCTCGCTGTCCAACCATCTTTATCTATTTTGATATCATCAACATCATCAACAACTTGGCATTCAATGCATAATACCATACCATCTTCTAGTAGTGTTCCTTTGTGCTTTACTCCATACGCAGGTATTTCAGGTTCATCATGCAATGTTCTTCCTATGCCATGACCTACAAACATACTCAATACATTGTAATTATTTCTCAATGCTTCTTGTTCCATTTCATATCCTAAATCTCCTGTTCTATTACCAACAACAGCCTTTGATACTGCATTTTCAACGGCATATCTACCAGCATGTAAGAGTTTTTTATTTTTTTCATTCGGTTCTCCTACACTCCATGTCCAACAATGATCTGTATACAGTTTATGATATACAATTCCAAAATCAATTGACACTAAATCACCTTTCTTTAATGGATTATTAGTTGGGATTCCATGTACAGGTACATCATTTACACTTATACAGGTATTCCAATTATATCCTTTGACCCTTTTAAATGCTGGATGTACACCATTTTGCATACAAAGTTCACCTGCTTTGCTATCTATCTCCACAGGAGTATTTCCAACCTTAACTAGTGTTCCTAATTCTTTCAATATATCAGTTGAAATCTTTCCAGCTTCTATCAACATTTTTTCTTCATTTTCGTTTTGTACAATCATTCCTATATTATATACCCCTCTCCGCACTATTTACCAATTATATATAATTCGAACATAGCCCTCGTGACTCCTGTATACAACCATCTTCTCCATGTATTATCATCCATCTTAGGAAATCTTTCTTCAAAAAGAATCACTTTCTCACATTGACTCCCTTGTGCTTTATGTACTGTAAGGGCATAACCAAAATCAAAATAATTAATATCTCGAATTATTGTAGAAACAGGTAGATAGCTATTAAAGTGTGATCTATCTATATTCAAAAAATAGTCTTCATCTTCTGCATCAAATTTTATCCTAGCTTCATAATATGCATTATGTCCTTTCCCCTCAGTTGATATCGATAGTATACTTCCAAGCATACCATTGTAAATTCCTTCTTCACGATTATTCTTTAAACATATAACCCTATCACCTATCTGAGGCTTGTCAGATTCAAATTGCAGAAGTTTCCTAATCTCCCTGTTTAACTCAATCCTAGTTCTGTTATATCCAGTTAAAACCATTAAATTCTGATCATAGGAGGAAAGCTTTTCATTAAGTAATTCTCTTGTATATTCATCTTCTCTATTAAACTTCCCAACTGTATAGCTGTATTGTTTAACAGGAATATTTCCATATTCTCTTGCAATTCGAGATATCTCAACAATGGGATTATTTTTCTCCTGCCTATAGATCTCCTCTAGTCTAAGTACAGGATTCCCCATTAAGTTAAAACTGCCCTCTATTGGTGGAAGTTGTCCATGATCTCCTACAGCAAGAATTCTTACTCC
>DAOOVU010000030.1:0-3776 GCA_035370505.1 Candidatus Dojkabacteria bacterium
TAGTTGCAATAGAAACAGAATCAGTTGCTATGGGAAGAGCGATGTTTAGATCAACGGGCAAAAAGGATTTGGTTATGCTTGATTTTGGTGCCAATAGTACAGATATGAGTATACTGGCAGATGGGAACCTTGTATTTTCACAGAGCATAGCAATTGGATCTGATTCTCTGACCCAAGCCATAATTAACAAATTTAGTTTTGATTATCAGAGGGCTGAAGAATTCAAAAGAAGCTACGGTGTGGTAGAAAATGTGTTAGAAGGAAAAATATATTCAGTACTCTCCCCTATTATGGAATCGATAATGATAGAAGTTAGAAGAGGCATAGAGTTCTACAAATCCAGAACTCTAGCTTCAGCCCCAACAGAATATGTACTTAATGGTGATGGAGCTCTTCTACCGGGATTGAAAGAGTTTATAGCAAAGACACTTGGTGTCAGCGTCTTTATAGCAGTTCCATGGAATAACATAGTTATTGATGAAAAATTTAAAGACATAGTTATGAAAGGTGGTCCCTCCTATTCTGTAGCGATAGGACTAGCTTTAAAAGATGAATAACGAAGAAAATCAAACACAACAAAATTCTAATACTGTTCAAAATGCTCCTCAGACTAATGCACCCAAGAAAGTTGAAACAGTAGGTATAAATGTTATGGATGGCTCTTCAGGAATAAATCTTGTTCCTTTGTTGAGTAAAGAAGAAATAGTTAAAGAGGAAAAGAAACAGAAACTTAATAAATCGTCCATTGCGATTATTACAGCTTTGATAATTGTAACGTCAATTGTTGTTGGTGTTAATATAGTGGCAAGGACAGAACTTAATTCTGCGAAAAAAAAGCTTTCAGAACTTGAAGAAGAGGTAAGTTCATATTCGGAAAAAATAAAGAATAATGATGAAATTTTGGATAGAATATTCTTGTATAAAGAGATAGAAGGAATGCAATTTTCGTCAAAAGCCGTTGTTGATTATATATCTGGCATAGGAAAAAAAAGTGGAAATATAAATTTGGTAAAATTTGATTTCTCTGGGAAAGAGACGATCAATTTTGAAGGGACAAGCGATGATTTAGAATCTGTCGCAAAATTTTGGTATCTCTTAAATAATGATGAAAACTTCGAAAACATGAGTATGGATACCATCACAAAAAATGCTTCTGGCATAAGATTCTCGTTTAGTGGAAAAATTCTTGTTGAGAAGTTTTTAAAATCTGAGTAAGTATATATTATGGAACAACAGCAACAACAATCTATACCTGCACAACAAATTAAGTCAAATGAGGAACTTAAGGAAGTATCTGAAATAAAAGCTAAACCTCGTTTAAATATCAATGATCTTGTTATTCCAATTGTTTTAGGAATTGTGTTTGTGATAATTACAATTTTTGTGTTTGTTCCTATGATAGAGTCAACCATTAAAAATAGGTCAGACCTAAAAGATGTGAATGATAAACAAAATCAACTTATTAAGCTTAGAGATGCGGTAAATTCAATAGATGATGGAATAATGCAAGTAGATCTCCTAAATGCAAAAAAAGTTATTCCCAAATCACTTACAGTATCTAGCTTCATATACTATATTGATGAATTAGCGAAAGAGCTGGATCTTACTTCCAAGACATTATCTGCTGGTGATGTGCATATTACTGCAGGGACTAAAGATGACAAACAGATATACTCTGGGGTTAGTGGACCTCTTGCATATTCTGGAACAAGGGAAAATGTCCTGAATTTTTTGGATAGCCTTTATTCTGCCTCTCCATATATAATTTCGGCAGATGATATATCGCTTGAGCAATCGTCTGTAAGTGATGAATGGAGAGTAACACTAAACATTACTGGATATTATGTACCAGAGAGAAGTTACAGAGTTGATCTCTATTTACCATTCAGTCCATATACAAACAAGGCTGATGTTGTCGAAATATTCAGACAAAAAGCGGAGAAACTGAAATAAACAAATGACTACTCTCCAAAGATATCACTATCATCTTCCGGATCTTGAACCTGTTCAGAATCTTTAGCCTCATTCCTTGGATTATCATCTTTCAATACAACCTTCACCCTCTTATTATTTCTAATAGCATTAATCGTGATTAGGTCTCTTATTGCATTAATAGTTCTTCCCTTCCTTCCAATAACTATCCCCTTATCTTCCTCTGCAACCTGTATGGATAAAATCATTAGCCCTGGAAAGTCAACACTCTCCTTCTCTTCAACAACAACACTATCTGGGTTATTGACGATCGACTTAACAATATACTCTAATAATTCCTTCATTGTAGTACACCAAAATATTATATAATATTATACATATCTCATTATACTACTACTGTGCCTCTTTTGTCTTCTTTTTTCCTGTAGGCTTAGTCGATCCCCTTTTTAACTGCTTTAGTAAACCCTCTTTAACGAAAAACTGAGCAACTGTACCTGTAGGTTGCGCACCCTTCCTCAACCACTCTTCTGCTTTTTGCTTATCAACAGTAAATACATCTTTATTACTCCTTGGAGAATAAAGTCCTATCTCATCAATAGCTATTCCATCTCTTGGTTGAGAAGACTCCATCACCACAACCCTGTAGCTTGGCTGTTTACTCCTACCCATTTTCTTTAGTCTTATTTTTAACATATCGTCGAATTGTATCAAAAGATCTTAGTTAATTCAAGATTTTTTATTTAATAATGATAAAGCCTCTTTTGCAGCATCCTCTTCTGCTCTCTGCTTACTACTTCCTGAACCTTTTGCGAAATTCTTCTTGCCAATATTTAAGATAACAGTGAAATGCTTATCATGGTCAGGTCCTTCTTCTTTTATAGTTCTATATGTTGGTGTCACCTTATACCTAGACTGAATGATCTCTTGTGCTTTAGTTTTTGGATCTACGAATAACTCTTCAGACATAATCAGATCTATCTTTTTGAGAAGGGTCCTATACACAAATTTTTTGCATACATTAAAGCCTTGATCTAGATACATTGCTCCTAAAACAGCCTCGTATAGATTGGCAAGAAGATACTCTTTATTCTTTCCACCTGATTTCTCTTCTCCTTTGGACATCAATAAGTACTGTCCGATATCAAGTATTCTGCTTTCTTGTGCCAAACTTTCTGTTCTTACAGTTGCTGCCCTTATGGCTGTTAGTTCTCCTTCTGGCTTATCTGGAAATTTGTTGTATAGATACTCAGAAATAATTAGCTCTAGAACTGCATCTCCTAAAAATTCTAATCTCTCATTATTTTTTCGTTCGCTCTTATTCTCATTCGTATATGACCTGTGTATTAATGCATTCCTCAGCAAATCTTTATTCTTGAATGTAACACCAAGTTTTTCTTCAATTTCTTTGTAATTATTTTTCTTCATCTTGTTTCCTTTCTTCATATACAGCTCCGAGTACTCCATTTACGAATTTCCCACTCACCTGCCCTCCAAAATCTTTTGCTATCTCTATGGCTTCATCAATAGCTACCTTGGGAGGTGTTATTTTTAAGAAGAATGCTTCTGCTATTGCAATCCTTAAAATTAACAAATCTACAAGTTTCATTTGTTGTATAGTCCATTGAGGTGCATGTTCAGCAATAATCTTGTCTATTTCATCTATATTAGTTATTACACCAGAAATTATTTCTTCATACAGCTTCTCATCGTATTCCTTTATTTCGTTTATGTTCACAAGGTCATCTACTGGAACATCTTCTGTAACAAATTCACCTTTTGGAAAATACTGCATAAAAAGCTTCTGCAGAGCTAAAACTCTAGCCAAGTGTCTAGGATCTGTAGAT
>DAOOVU010000031.1:0-3688 GCA_035370505.1 Candidatus Dojkabacteria bacterium
ATGATACCGTAATAGATTTTGCATTTAGACTACACACTACCATAGGAAATTCAGCTGTTTCTGCATTAATAAATGGGCAACCTGCGAAACTAAATACTGTAATAAATACGGGGGATATAGTAGAGATAAAAGTTGATAAAAATAAAAAACATCAAAGTGAAAATATTCTGCAATATGCTAACTCAAGAAGCACTAAAAACAAAATAATTAAGTATTTACAAAAATATTCTTAACATATTAAGTGCATATTTAGTATTGAATATTTTTTGTGCTACAATTACCTCAATGAAAAAAGAATCTAAGAAAAAAATACATAAAATAATAAATGTAACAATGGCATTGGTACTGTTGGCTAGTATTGCCGTCCCTATGATTCTTGTCGTAATGGATATGTTTAATCAATGAAACTAACCGCAGATTCTCCGATAACATTGATCAAGGGAATAGGACAGAAACAGGCTGTCTTGTATTCTAGGCTTGGAATATCTACTGTAAAAGATCTGATTTTTCATGTTCCTTTTAGATATGAGGATACCTCTACACTAATCCCTATTTCTCTTTTTAAGCAAAATGGGGCAGGAACATTTTTAGCCCAGATACAAGAGGTAAAGACAACATATTTTAGAAGGGCAATCGTCTCTGTAAAGGCTTGTGATGATACAGGCTCAATCAGAATGTCTTTTTTCAATCAGCCGTATTTGGCAAAAACATTTAAGGAGGGAGAGCTATACATATTTGATGCAAAAATAACACAAAAAGGAAAAAACAAAAATATATATAATCCAAAATTTGAGAAATATGAAGATGGATCTCAAACAAAACGCTTAGGAAAAATAACAGGAATATATCCTGAAACTGCTGGTCTTACATCTCAGTCAATAAGGTCAAGAATAATGGACATATCTGATCAGATAGATGATATATTAAAGGATTCCATATCTGTTCCTAATTTAGATACACTTCCTAATGCAATACATTCTATCCATTTTCCTTCAAGCTATGAAGATATTCAAAATGCGAGAAAAAGACTTTCTTTTGATGAAATGCTTAGAATCGCAATTAAAATCGAAGTAAACAGGCAAAAGAGAGCAAAACAAAAATCAAAACCAATAAAAATACTTTCAGAAGAAGTAAACAACTTCATAAAATCACTCCCATATACATTGACTAACGATCAGAGCAAATCAATACAGGAAATACTTAATGATTGCTCAAAAACTATCCCTATGAACAGACTTTTAAATGGAGATGTTGGTAGTGGGAAAACAATAGTAAGTGCAATAGCTATTCTCAACTGCATAAAAAATGGATTCTCTGCCATTCTTCTTGCTCCAACTACTGTATTGGCCCAACAACACTATTCTACTTTTACAAACATCTTTGAAGGTACAGGAATCAATATAGAACTATGTATATCAGCTCGTAAAAATATATCAAATGCTGATAATAAGTTAATAATAGGTACACATGCCATTCTTTTTGAAAAAAAACTTCCTAGTGATCTTAATTTAGTCGTAATAGATGAACAGCACAGATTTGGAGTGGAACAAAGGGAATATTTCAAAGAGAAGAAACTCTTTTCTCCACATTACCTAACAATGAGTGCAACACCAATTCCTCGAAGTCTCACAGAAATCTTCTTTGGTGGAATGGATGTTTCAGAAATAAAAGAAAAACCGTCAGGAAGAAAGGAAGTAAAAACATTCTTTACTCCTTCTCACAAAAGAATTGATTGCCTTATGTGGGTGAAACAAAAGATACTAGAAAGCAAAAGAAATGGTGATCCTCAACAGGCATTCATAGTCTATCCACTCATAGAGGAAAGTGATAAATCATCTGTAAAATCAGTATTAAATGAATATGAAAACCTTGTTAAACTGTTTGATGGGTTAAACATTCAGTATCTGCATGGAAAATTAAAAGAGAAGGAAAAAGATCAACTCATACATGACTTCAGAGACAAAAAGATAGATATACTCCTTTCAACTACAGTCATAGAGGTAGGTATAGATATACCCAATGCTACTATTATGGTAATAGAAGATGCTCAGAAATTTGGGTTGGCACAACTTCATCAGCTTAGGGGAAGAGTAGGAAGAGGAGACAAAGAATCATACTGTTTTGTAATACTTGGAGACTCCTTGCAAGATGCTTCTTCAGCTAAAGAAAGGTTAAAATATTTTGCTGAGCATACATCAGGTTTTGAAGTTGCAGAATATGATCTGCAGAGCAGAGGACCGGGAGAAGTCTATGGCATTAGGCAGTCTGGTGTTCCAGCATTCAAAGTGGCTGATATACATGATTTAGCCTTGCTTAAAGATGCTAGAGAATTTGCAGAATCAGTGTTAAAAACACATAGTGAAGAAGAGGTTTTAAATAATATTTTTAGATAAAAAGAGATGGAAATACATATAGTGCTGGATAATATAAGGTCATGTTTTAATGTTGGAAGTATTTTTAGATCTGCTGATGGAGCTGGTTGTGTTAAGAAGATATATTTGTGTGGAATAACTGCAGATGTCGGGAATCCTAAGTTGGAAAAAACAGCTCTTGGAGCAACTCATATGGTTTCATCTCAGCACTATGATACAACTCAAGAGGCTTTAGAAGAGATTAGAAAACAAGATATTCCAATATATTCGGTAGAAATTTCAAAAGATGCAGAGAATTTTCAGAAGATTAGATATCCCCAGAAAGTCGCTCTCATATTTGGGCATGAGAAGACAGGAATAGGGGAAGATATATTGCAAAACTCAGATAAGATAATTTGTATACCAATGAGGGGGAAAAAAGAATCACTGAATGTTGCTAATTGTGCAACTGCTATTTTGTATGAGGTAACAAGAAATGTTGATTAATTCTGGTGTATAATCAGCGAATGAGTTTAAAACAAGATTCTTTCAAAAAATTAAGAAAAGAAAAAAATAAATGGAAAGTAGAAACTCCTGAGGATTTTGAGGAGAGGGAAGATGCTTTTCTTAAAGAAAAACTTCAGAGCAAAGAGCCTACCATTAGGGCTACTGTAAGAATAACTGCTGGAAAAGCCAAAAATTTCAATATTGAGATTCCAAGAGCAACTAGACCAATGACAGATAGGATGAAGATAAGAGTGTTTGATATATTAAGAGAGGATATTTTTAACAAAGATGTACTAGATTTGTACGCTGGTGCTGGTTCTTTTGGATTAGAAGCTCTTTCTAGAGGTGCAAAGAGTGTAACATTTGTTGATGCTTCAAAAAATGCTGATTTAATAATTAAGAAAAATGTCGCACATACAGGATTTTTACCTGAATCTACGGTTATTAGAGAGAAGGTAGAAGAGTATTTGTATAAAGCTGTGAATCAACCTGAAGATCAAAAGAAAAAAGTATTTGATATCATATTCATAGATCCTCCATACAAGCTATTTAACACAAAAAAGGTACAGAAAATGCAGGATATTATAAATATGGCATCGCAACTTCTCCCTGGAGTAACAGACCCTAAAACAAAGAAATTTAAGGGGGCTTTAATCTTGAAGCATCCAAAAAGGTATGATATTGAGAGACTTGAATTGAAAAATATAAAAAGGGTAGAAGAGGTTAACTTTGGCATGAATACAATATCTTTTTTCATTGTTAAGTAGTATACTTATGCCCATGCCAAGGGCCTGTAGCTCACTTGGTTAGAGCACATCGCTGGCAGCGAT
>DAOOVU010000032.1:0-3609 GCA_035370505.1 Candidatus Dojkabacteria bacterium
CTATATGAATCTTCATTTTCTCAAGTCTTACAACCTGCTCTATTGTTATATGAAATAATTTCATACATTGTATACTTTTACTTCTTTGTTTTCAATTATAGTGTATTGACCACCAACCTTTTCTTCTAAAGTGTCAGTAAGATAGATTACATCTTTTACATTTACTATCTTTCTCACTCTGGTGTGTCCTACAATATGTATCCACGAAGGTAGCATATCAGCTTCTAAACTCCTTGGTCTTACCCATAAAGGCCCCTGTGTAACATCATCACCATAGCTGTCATATCCTTCAAATACAAAAGAAAGAGGCTTTGCGGCAAACAAATCATTCAAATCTTTTGCAATATTAGCACTATCTACAAGCCCAACATTATTTATAAATGTTTGAGTTACACCAGCATGTGTAAAAAGGAAATTTTCGTGAGAAAATGCCATTTGCAAAATTCCCCTATGTGGCTCTATCTCCAGTGTTATTAGATGAGCTTTTGCTGTCTGGAATCCACTATACTTCTCTCCAACAGCCAAACATTCTCTGAAATAGTGAAAATCGTGATTTCCTGTAAGTAACACCACTCTGTCTCCTTCCTTTTGCTTAAATTCTATGACATCCTGAAAATTCCACTTCTGTCTCTCAAAAGAAATGTCAAAACTGTCCCAATAATCTCCTGTAAACACTATTTTATCAGCATCTGGGTGTCTCTCCACTATTTTCTTCCATACATCTTTTCCGTGTAGGTCGGCTATTTGTAATATTTTCATATTTCTAAAATTAATACGTAATTAGAATCTATAACACCTGAACCAAAGTTCATCAATAGCCACTTTTCTCTTGCTGTTTTAGACATTCTAGGAAGCTTTGGTATCAACACTATAATTTTCATACTATCAGATTTTCTGGATAAGCATTAAGAATAGAATCTGGATTTCCATAGATGACTAAGAAGATTCGAACTTCACTCCCGGCACCAACAGCCAGTGTGCTACCATTACACCATTAGTCAAAGAATTTGCTATCTAAGCATTGCTTCTAATTGCTTGACAGACTTACCTTTAAGAGATTCGTCTTTTTTTTCATTGATGAGCTCCAGAATCTTCTTATTATGCTCCTTGTCTTCCCTTGCTTGTTTTGCTGCTGCTTCTTCATCCACCTTAGTGGTGAGAATATCCAAAACAACATCAAATTTCAGCTTTGCTGTCTTATCTTTTGCCGTACTGGCATGAAGAAAAGACTTCTTTCCAGATTCTTTATGTTCTGCTTCAAGAGAAACAGCCAGATTGTCTAAATCTGTAAGACCCAAATCCCACAATTGTTCCACAGAAAGAACACCTTTGGATGTTTGGAATCTCACTTTTTGTTTACTTGCTTGCTTGAAAATGTCCATTTTATTAGATTTTAACGTTAAAATTTGATTTTTACTACTCTTTTGTGGCTACCTTGTATTCTTGCCAGCACTTCATCTCTCACAGTGGCATTGAATCCTAATCCACACAATTGCTTCTTCTCCTTAGGTTCTATCATTGCTGTAGCACCTAGCACTTCAAGCACCTTCCTGTGAGCTGCTAGTTCTGGAATAAGGTTTTCATTGTGAAATCCTCTTATTGCATTGGGAGCTCTACATCCATCCAACATAAAGAAATAATGCTTATTACCTACATTATTTCCATCCCAATGGTTTGGAGACAAGCACATCAGATTCACCTTATGGAATTGCTTTGTTTCCAATCCATATACTTCTTTAGAGGCTATCTGTGTTTCTGGCATCATATGCTTTATGGAAAACTTACCATCTTTCAAAGTCACTGTAGCAACATGCTTAAAACCAGCTGTGTGTCTATCACAGGAATAGGTGAATGTTTCTCCATCCATCTCAATCTCAGCTTTAAATCCTTTTTTTCCATCTCCACTAAAGTGCTTTACAGATAGAACATAATTTCCATCTCTCATTTTCTTTTTATCTGCATACACAATATTTTCTACGCCCAGATCTCTTGGAGCTATCATATCAACATCTAAATTACCACCACAAGGAGATGGATTACCTTTTCCTCTATAGCTAGCGTAGTAAATATGCTCATGAGGGCTTTGGCAATGAGCATCAAAGTCCACATAATCGTTACCACCTTCATTCCACGTTATAGAAAATCTGAGATCCCCCACTATCTTTCCACCAGCTGCTTTTACAGCTTCCTTTATCTGAGATTTTCCTGCCAGATTGCCATTAAAAGTCCAAGAATAGTTGTTGTTCCACTTAAATATTTTCTTGGAATCTGGATTATTTGCTGTTGTGAGAGAAACGAAATTATTTTCATGTTTATTGTCCAGATACACTTCTATAGAAGAAAGTGTGGGTAAAATGTCCTTCATAAACTTTTCAATGGTGACTTCTTCTACTCCCTCAAACTCATTTCTCTTATGCCTTGTAGATGTGGATTTAACACCATCGAATATGGAAACAGACTTCTCTTTTGTATCAGCTGTATTAGAATGAAGGATTTCTGACACTTTTACATCCTCTATTGTAGCCAATCTCCTGTTAAACGATTCTTCATATCCATTCTCTATTACAAACTTCTTTGCCTCTTCTATTTGCTTTTTTGTAATAGGAGCTGTAGCTTTCATATAATTCCTTGGGTCTACACGTCTGTTCCAAGATTCACAAGCCTTATTAATTTCTTCTCCCTCAGAGAGTTCTGCACATAATACACCTATTAGCTCATTACGGAATTTGGCAAATGGAAGATCGTAAGAAGCTATCCAACACCATCTTTCTCTTTTTTCAGGAGAGTTTATCTCGTCATATTCTTTTTTGAGAGGAATTATCTGCTCTATTTTGTATAGATGAGTAGTGCCATCCAAAAGGGAACCTTGGTTTATGAGATCTTTCACCAGTTCCAATGTATCTACAGAAATAGTTTCCATGGCTCTCTGGAAGACATTCTTTGCATACCTGTATCCAGTAATAGCACTTTCTTTTGAAACACCTGTAATCTTCACAAATTTCTTAGGCACGAAGAGATGCATGTGTTCAAATGTTCTTATTTCGTTAGCCTTCACAACGCCATATTTCTCAGCTTCTTCTTTTGTGTACCTTTTTACATTGCTGGCCATTCCTAGCTGGTAAGTCTCATCCTTTTTTGTAATCTTTGCATAAGGGAGAGAATTTAGTTCTTTCCATGTCTCAAAAAATACGTTTTTTATAGGAGATTTTCTTATCAGGGTAGCAAGAGCCTTTGCAGAAGCATTATATTCTTCATCTGCCTCTACATCGAATATTGTCATTATTTCAAGATTCTCGTCTATAGCAACAATATCTGCATACCTCCTTACGAAATTATGACATAGGTTACAATTGTGTGAAGAAGATGCAGGATCTCTGAATATTGGGTTTTGATCCTTTGGAAAATTGCTTAGATATGTATGCCACAAATTAGGTGCTTCTACGACGAAAAGTTTACCTGTAGCACACATTTTCAGGAATTGTTCCTGTATTAATTTATTAAATTCTTTCATTAGAATGGTAGTGGATTGTCTGTTTTTATCTTCTTTTTTCTGTTCTTCCACCTGAGTTTTGCAGAAAAAAGTACTTTACCTGTATTTATGGGCTTGAA
>DAOOVU010000033.1:0-3569 GCA_035370505.1 Candidatus Dojkabacteria bacterium
AACCGAGTGTTGAGGGTTCAAATCCTTCCGGATGCGTATTTTGTAATGTATACTCTAAATAATGATGGATATTACAGAAAAAATATCAAGGCTCATAGAAGATTCAGTATTAAAAGCTGGCTATGACATTGCACTATCAGAAATATCAGTTGAAAGAACATCTGATTTGAGTAAAGGTGACTACTACAGTAATATCGCAATGAAATCAGCTAAACATCTTGGCAAAAATCCTATGGAAATAGCTGAGAAAATAGTGGAAGGAATTAGGGAAGATGAAGATATCGATATGGTTGAAGCGATAAAGCCGGGATTTATCAATTTTTTTGTTTCAGAAAAATACCTTTATGAAAAACTAAAAGCCACAGCTGAAGGTAAAGACGAAATTTTTCAATCAAATGAAAAGAATGGGGAAAGAGTTTTGATAGAGTATACAGATGCAAACCCATTTAAGGTTTTACATGTAGGACATTTGTACACCAATACAGTTGGGGAATCTCTCTGTAGACTACAGAGTGTTCTAGGGGCGGATGTTAAGAGGGCTACATATCAAGGTGATGTGGGATTGCATGTTGCAAAGACTATGTGGGGGCTTAAAAAGAAATTCAATGATGAGAATATGAAATTTGATGTCATAGAGAAACTAGATCTTAGAGAAAAAGTCAAATTTTTAGGTGAAGCATATATGCTTGGAAGTGATGTATATGATAATGGGGAGGACAAAGAGGCTAAGGGTGAAATTGAGGATATCAATTACTACATCTTTTCTTTGTCGATTCCTTCTCTTGCAAAAAAAGATTTTTCAAAATTTGAGAAGTTAGGAATGGATAGATGGTATGTAGAGGGCAGACAGTGGTGCTTGGAGTATTTTGAAGAGATATACAAGAAGTTAGGAACAAAATTTGATTACTACTATTTGGAAAGTGAAGTAGGTGAAGCTGGATTGAAGATAGTTTTTGATAATTTGGGAACTGTCTTCAAAAAGGATGATGGGGCAATTATTTATGAAGGTGATAAAGAGAAGAATCTTCATACTAGGGTATTTGTGAATAAATATGGACTTCCAACATATGAGGCTAAGGAATTGGGTCTAGCATTCAAGAAGTATTATGAGACAAGGTATGACAAATCGATAGTAATAACTGGGAAGGAGCAAAAAGGCTACTTTGCTGTAGTAATTGATGCTTTAAGAAAAATTGATCCTAAAATAGCTGAGGGCATGGTTCATATACCTCATGGTTTGATTAAAACATCAGAGGGAGACAAGATGTCAAGCAGAAAAGGAGGTTTTGTAGGTGGAGAATGGCTTATTGAGAAGACAACTGAGAGGGTTGCAAAGGTTATGATGGACAGTGGAAAGTTTAATGATGAAGATATTGAAAGATTAAGTGGGAAAATTGCTATTGGAGCAATAAAATATGCATTTCTGAAGGTAGGTATAGGGGGAGATATTCTTTTTGATTTTGATAAATCGATAACATTTGATGGGAATACTGGTCCATATTTGATGTATGTGTATTCAAGATGTAATTCCTTGCTAAAAAATAGCAATGGGAATAACTCGAAGGAGATGGATTACCACAAATCTTTTAAGAATTCCTATACAAAAGAATTAACAAGATATCTTAGCATGTACAATTCTACTCTGCTATCATCTGCAAGAAAATTTGATCCATCAGAACTGTGCTACTATCTGTTTGAACTTGGACAAAGATTCAATTCTCTGTATCAAAATGTTAGAATATTGGATTCTGCGGAAGATGATAGAGAAGCTCTTTTACTGGAAGTTAAAGCTACAATGATAGTAATGAAAAATGGCTTGAATCATTTAGGAATAGAGTGTGTAGATGTCATGTAATTACGGGGTGTAGTTCAGTTGGCTAGAACGCTACATTCGGGATGTAGAGGTCGCACGTTCAAGTCGTGTCACCCCGATTGTTCTTTTGTAAAAGGAATAATATTATATACTATCAATCTTAAATAGTTTTTGCTAAATACATTGCTATTTTTCTTTCTTAGCGCTTTTGTATGTATAGTTGCAAATACAGTCCCTTAGTTGTTTAATGGAAGTGATAATTTAATTAAAAATGCTGCCATGAGTGAAAATGAAAATCCATATGTTGCACCAAAGGGTTGGAAGCCAAAAAATCCAGATGAAGACTATATTATCACCTATATTGATATAGAGATGATAGATGAAGCAAAAGATAAGTTTGTTGATGTTGCAGGAGCATGTGCTGCTGAAAGCTCTACAGGGACATGGACAAAAGTGTATGATGGCAAGGGTTCTGGAGTTCCAATGGCAGACAAAATGAAGGCAGTGGCATTTGATCTAGAGCCAGAGACAAATACATTTAAGATTGCTTACAAGGTTGATCTTTTTGAATTGGATAATATGTCTGGATTGTTAGCTGGAGTAGTTGGAAATATTGGAGGAATGAAAATGTTAAAAGCCTTTAGATGTTTGGATATAAGGTTTCCGAGGAAGATGGTACAAGCGTTCCCAGGTCCACAGTTTGGTATAGATGGCATAAGAGAACAGATGGGTATAGAAAGGGGTCCTCTTCTTCTCACAGTTCCTAAGCCCAAAGTTGGCAGAACTGCCCAAGAGCAGGCTGATCTAGCTAGGATATTGTTTACTGCCGCAAATGGAGAATACCAAGGAATTAAGGATGATGAAAACTTAACAAGTCTTCCATTCAATAAGTTTGAGGACAGATGCAAGGCAGTACTAGAAGTTCAGAAGGAAATTGAAGAGAAGTCAGGTAAGAAAAAGTTCTATTTGTGCAACGTTACTCATTCAAATATGGAGACAATGCTTGATAGAGCAGGTATGATCAAAGCCTATGGAGGAAGATGGATGATGATGGATGTTGTAGCAACAGGATTTTCAGCTGTTCACACAATGAGGCTTAAAAATCCTGGCCTTGCGATACATGCTCATAGAGCGATGCATGCACTAATGACTAGAGAATCAGGCCCTGGAGTATATGACAAAGGTGTAATATTCGATTTCTCAATGTCTATGGTTGCAGTTGCTAAAATTATGAGGTTATTGGGTGTAGATTCATTCCACGGTGGAGCGCCAAAGGCTAAGATGGAAGATTATGGAGAAGCTAAGCTCATAAGAGATGTTTTAGAGCTAGATATCACACCAGAGACAAGCATTACATTAGGACAGAATTGGTATGGAATGAAACCAGTATGGCATGTTGCTTCAGGTGGACTTCACCCCGGTGTTCTCCCTGATGTGATAAACAGGCTTGGAGAAAATATAATGATACAATGTGGAGGGGGTGTGCTTGGTCATCCTTGGGGAATTGAGGCAGGTGTAGAAGCTGTAGTGCAGGCTCGTGACATTGCAATGGGAAGGGGAAACATGGATGAATGGATAAAAGAGCATCCAGATAGTGCATTGGCAAAGGCTGCTGAATACTGGGGATTTGCTCCAAAAATAGTGTATTAATATTCTTCAAGAAGTATTGTAAAATACCTGCAAAGCTAATGAACAACAAAAGAATAACAAAAAGGTCCGAAGACTATTCACAGTGGTATTTGGATGTCATAGAAAG
>DAOOVU010000034.1:0-3491 GCA_035370505.1 Candidatus Dojkabacteria bacterium
TGGAGGAAACGGAGAAAAACAAAACATATGGATTGTAAAAAAAATACTACAATACTTAAACAAACCAGAATCCCTCATAGTACATGTAGGAGACAGAAAAGGACATGACCTTAGATATGCCATAGACTATAGCAGAACTACACAAGAATTAGGGTATAACCCAACTAAATCCATAAACGATTGGCTCAAAGACACAGTACAGTGGTATGTCCAAAATGAACAATGGTGGAAACCACTCAAACCAAAAGCAGACATACAAGCAGAAAAATACCTAGAAAAAAGAATATAGCTACTTCTCATACTTAATCTCAAAAGGAGCATTGTAAAACACCATCCTACCTTCTCCCAAACTATTCCACCTCTCCTCATACTCAACCACCTCATATTCAATACCATTCTCCTTCAACCTCTGCACATTATTATGGAACTCCCCATACCTATACACATAAACCTTCTCATTCCTATTCTTCAACTCCTGTATAGCTCCATTTATTTCTCTTGTATACCTAATTGGATTAACAGAATATATCATTCCTACATACAAATTATTTAAAAAGAGAAGAAAAATTAACAACTCTACAACAAAAGGAACATGCTTATTTTTAACAACAAAAAATACCCCAATAATTATCGGAACCAAATATGCTAAGGGAACATACCTTGCCCACCAAGACTCTGGCATAACAAAAATTAACAAACAGATAGAAAAACAATACAAAAACAATTTACATTTACCTGTTTTACTAAATTTTTTCTGCCTTAACAAATACAACAAACTCATTCCACTTAATATACATATCTCCATGAAGAAAGGACCAAAGCCACCAATCCTAGGATCGCTATCCCTTATACTCAACACATCTTCATAGTTAAATGAAAAAGGAAGCCTAACCTTAATCTTACCAGTATCACTATCAATACCAAACAAAAAATATGATACGAACATTCTCTCTCCCTTATTCAACTTCTCATACCCTTCAGGCCTATTGTATGACATGATATCAGCAGAATCCTCACCAACTAGCGGATATGCTGGATTTTTAAAATGAATCGTATTGTAAACATACGGATTAAAACCAAATACACATATTGCACAAATACCTGTTAAAAGGAGTGGTACAGATCTCTTAAAAACCTCTCTAAAAGAATACTTATTCACAAAAAGCAAAAGTATGTATTCCAAACACAAAAACACAGAAAATATTATCCCAGTAGTTTTGAAATTAACTAACAAAGTAATTAACAACATCAATGTATACAAATATATCCTCTTGTTTGATTTTACTAACATAACTATCAAAATAAACCCACATATAATTAGAGAAGAAATCTCACCATCTAAATAAAAAGTAAGACTCTGATAAACAGAAACAGGATTAAATGCAACTAGAAAACTAAATAACAAACTCCTTCTAAAATTCAACTTCAATTCCTTTGATAGGAAGTATAGTGATAGACAAAATGAAGAAGCTATGAACAACAAATTAAAAGCCTTTGCAGACTCTATCCTCCCAGTTATAGTGTAAATAGAAGAAGACAAAATCTCTGAAGCCTTAGGATAATGCTTTACCCACACATATAGATTAGGAAATGTACCATTAGGAGGATTAAAATTCCTGATAGGATTCCAATGATCATCTACTATCGCAAAAATTGTCTCCTGATGATACTCCTGTCCATCCCAAGATATATCATAGAAACAAAACGAAACCCATATAGCTAAAAGATATAGTAGTAATGTAAATACAAAATAGATAATACAATGCTGATTCTTTTTCTTACTTGAAGGTAGAAAAAATACCAAATATGACGCTATCAGAAACCCAACCGTCAAAGGAACAAAATTCATCTCAACACCCAAATAGAACTGAAGAATAGAAATAATGTATATCAATCCAGCTGTAATAATAACATGGAGACCAAACAGTTTAGCAAAACTTAAAAAATCCTCCCTATTAAGAAACTTCCTTACAAAATTACATGAATGTGCCATATATGTAGTATATAATACACCAAGCCCTTAAACATATTTAATCTACTGCTGAAATAAATGGATAGAAAATATTACATAAAATACTGGCTATTCAAAAACAAAAATATCCTTGTAACAAAGAAATTCTCATCAATATACGATATTAAGTTCAAAAAGGATAAATCTAATCTCCTCATATTTGATGTTGATGACACACTTGGAGAAAATGGTGGAGTTATACCTGATGAAAGCATTGATTATCTTTACGATCTGAAAGAAAGAGGATACAAAATTGCAGTCATATCAAATGCAGACACAAAAAGAACTAAATATTTTGAAGAAAGATTGAAAAAAATCAAACCAGTTATTATTACTAAATCACAGAAACCAAATCCAGCTTCCTTTTACAAAATATTTGAATTAACAAAATCTTCTAACAAAGAAGCCACAATCATAGGAGATAGATCTGCTACAGACCTGTTCGGAGCATACCTAGCTGGAATTCCTAATAGATACCTAGTAACCCCATACTCTGATCTATTCGGAGGAAAAAAACCACCACTTCCATATCGTCTCGCAAGAAGAATTGAAAACACTATATCCGCTAGACATAGATAATGACAGCAAAACACAAAATCCAGCCCAATATACATAACTGAAGAAATCTATCCTTGTACAAAACATCTGTTGGAGAACCACTTTTCTTAAAAGAAATAGTAATTTGCAGATACCTAAAAATACCAAGAAGCACAAACAAACTAGTCATGTATACATAATCTGAATTATATCTCTCCATTGTCTGCTCTGATACCGTATACATAATATACAAAGCAATTATTACTGCTGATATTATTTCTAGAATTGAATTCATAAACTCTACTGTATATCCATTCACTGATTTCCTTATCTCTTTCCCAGAGCCTTCCATCAACACAACATCATCTCTTCTCTTTGCAAAACATAAGAACAAACACAAAAGAAAAGTCATTACAACTATCCAACAACTAACCTCTACATCTCCTGAAACCCCTCCTACCAAAACCCTAATCACATAACCCAAAGCCACCGAAAACACATCAATAATTGCTACATTTTTTGTAAAAAAAGTATACAAAACATTAAGTACTAAATAACTACACAACAAAAGATACAACTCTGTACTTCTAATGGGGAAACTAAACAAAAATGACAAAAATAGAAGAACAAAAAAAATTACAACTGCCTTCTTCACACTAACTTTCCCTGAAACAATTGGCCTATCTTTCTTTTTTGGATGCCTTCTATCTAAACCCCTATCTACAATATCATTCAACACATAAATAGAACTTGCCAAAAAACAAAAAGATAAAAAAGCATAACCATTACTTACTATCGTACTGACATCAAATAACCTAAAACCAAAAAATGCGGGAAGAAAAATAAAAACATTCTTAACCCATTGATTTACTCTTAATAGTCTTCTAATATCTTCCATAGGATTACTCTCTACACTGAGAGTATATCAAAATCTAATATTGTC
>DAOOVU010000035.1:0-3394 GCA_035370505.1 Candidatus Dojkabacteria bacterium
AAATGCTCCACAATCAACAAGAAACTTAACAGAATCAGTCTGCACATAAAAGCATGAGCCTGTTACAGTCTTTGTTGCTCCTAGAAATTGTATAGTCATTTAGGCAGTAAGATTATCTAAACTGATATATATAATAGAGGATATTTTAGCATAATTACAACTCTTTTCTATTTCTCTTCAAAGACAATGCTTTTTCAATCAACTGTTCCTTTGTATTAAGCATAGGATCCTCTATGACCATATCTAGGAGTTCCCTCAAAATTAAACCCATTTCTGGACCTTCCTTGATACCAATGTTTGCAAGATCTTCTCCTTTTACTTTCAAATCTGTAACTTTGAGTGCCATATCTTTCTTTCTAACTTCTGATATTCTGTTTTGTAGTTCAGCTATTTCCTCAGGTCGAAAACTTGAGCTTGAGTTTGAGACAGCATCAGCCAATCTTAATTTGAAAAGATCTTCAATATTTTCCTCACCAACACGCTGTATAAATCTTCTCACAGCTGTATCGCTCCACTCTCTTTCCTTTATTTTTTCTACCTCCTCTTCAGGCATATTCTCTTCAATATGTGGGTAGTAAAACATGTGGTTTAATATTAATTTCTTAACCTTATTTATTTCACTTTGAGGGAACTTCATTCTCCTCATTATTTCCTCAGCCATCTTTGCACCCATTCGGTCATGACCATAAAAATGTCCATTATTCATGTCTGTCCTCGGCTTCCCTATATCATGCAAAAGGGCAGCTAATTTCACAGAATCATGTGCCACATCACATGTTTTAAGAGAATGCCAATACACATCATCTGAATGATATAGTTTCTGTTCAACATTGATTCCTTCAAGAAGTTCGGGCATGAACAAACTCAAAAGTCCTGTCTGTCTCATCAAATCTATTCCAACAGAAGGCTTTGGTGAATTCAAAAGCATCTTCATAAACTCATCTCTAATTCTTTCCATAGAAACCATCGATGCTATAGGTAGAGATTGTTTAATTGCTTCAAATGTTTCTTTCTCAATACTAAACCCATACTGAGATGCTAAGCGACAAGCCTTAAATGCTCTCAAACCATCTTCTTTAAATCTATCTATAGGTGTACCAACCGCCCTCACAAGCTTTTTTTGAATGTCTTCTATACCATTAAACGGATCATATATTTCGACCTCATATTTTTCCTTCCCACTCCCCAAATCAAGCAAACTTAAATCAACAGCCATTGCATTAAATGTAAAATCCCTCCTTCCTAAATCTTTATCTATATCTTTCACAAATTTCACACTAGCAGGCCATCTACCATCGACATAATCAGACTCACTCCTAAATGTTGTAACTTCAACTTCATGGGTTTCTCCAAACTCATCTTGTGCCAAAGCTATGACTGTACCAAATCGCACTCCAGTTGAAACAGATTTAGGAAACAACTCTATCATCTCATCAGGCAGAGCATCAGTCGCTAAATCATAATCATGAGGATTTCCACCTATGACTATGTCTCTCAATGCCCCGCCAACCAAATAGCATTGATATCCATTATCTATTAACTTTTTAGCTGTGCTTTGCACATACTTTGGTATTGTTATTTCTATCCTCATAATTTTTCCTCTTTCTGACATAAGAATACCAAAGATACATATCAACAACAAGAAATATTACTAATTTTCTGTTTCGCAAAAAAGTTTTTGGTAAAGAAAACTCTTCTGTACTGACCCCAGATACTACACCTACCTCATCTGTATTCTCCTCTCTAAAAAGGTCTTCAAACATATAGTTTGGATTTGTTTCAACTACACCTGCATTACCTGTCTTATCTACATATTCAATTGCATCTGATGCCATTGTATATGGAATAATAGTTACACAGTAATTCCCAGTATCTGGATTTGTGAATGCTCCTCCTGCAATTCCCCCATCTAATCTGTAACTAAAAACAGACATTGTATACAAACCAAGTATTCTAAAGTTTTCCTCGCCTCCCACCGCACATCTAGTTATACTATTGGGATTTTCAATTAAAATATTTCCTAAATCAATTATTTCTCCATTTTTGTTAAATGTATTTTCCATTGTATATTCAAGAGTTTTCTCCTCCTCCCCTTCTAAGACAAAAATTTCAGAGTAGTCTAAGTGTTTTAAAACTAAATTTTCTAATCTCTCATTTATATTATTCTTCAAAATTACCTTAATCCCAAAAGTATTTTCATCTTTATTGATTTTAATATCTTTAATCTCTAAGGGATTCTTTACGTACATAGACCCGATATTTGCATCTCCTGACTCTCCCTCCTCAATTTTTGACTTACTATCCGTTTGAAGATATTTTCCATTTCTAACAAATATCTCACCGGTTCTTAGAACGTTTACACTCTCTTCTACAATATTTTCAGATGTCTTAACTATCTCCATTAAATCATAATTTTTAGTCGTTCCTGATGAAAGTGGAACTAAAATATATGAGAGATTGATTGCATGATTTGCATTATTTTTGTACAGATAGATTATGTCGATCCTTGCTTCTGGGGGTAGCGATACTCTATCCCCTGCTTCTGGAATTGTTCTAGCACCTCCAAAATCTGTTACAGTATCAATGTTATTGTCATTACGAAAAGATGAAGTATCAACTCCAACGATATTTTTTTCATCAAAATCAACTATATTACTGCTCTCATGTGAAGGAAGAGAACCTATTGTGTAAGCAACAGATTGATATAGCTTATTTCCAGAATTATCTCCTGTACTACTAAAATCATCTGCGTACACCACAAAGGGTAAAAACAGAAAAACAAGAAAACACACTATTTTTGAAAAATGCATAAATATGCTCCTGATAATTTAGCAGGAACATATTAAGTCGATAACATTAAACGAAGGTTAACTAAAATATTAAAACTAGGATTTCTCCTTCATTCTTACTTTCTCAGTAACATAGAAATTCCTTTTGTACTTACCTAATCCCAACATCATTTCTGTTACAGCCTGCACATATGGAATAAAGGAAAATGTAATCATATTTACAACTATCAAATATGTCTCTAAAAAATCCAGAACATATCTATACCATTTCCAATCCTTTGGAACTGGTGTTATCTTCCTCTTAAAAATCACTATTGCTATGTTGGAAAGCATAATAATTGTAAAGATATAGCTGAGCATCTTTGGTAGATTATATGCGAATACCGTATATTGATAATCTTTGTTTAGTATTTGCATAATATTAAGACCGAAGGTGAGAACAAATACAACTGTTAAAAACCACAAATATTCAAGCATCATTTTCATCATAACGAGCTTCCTTCTTGTTGGAAAATCATCTTTTTCAATAGATAGTTCTGCTAAAGTTATTGGATAGGTAATAATTCCCCAACCCCATCTGTACTGCTGTTTGTAAAAAGATACAT
>DAOOVU010000036.1:0-3327 GCA_035370505.1 Candidatus Dojkabacteria bacterium
GAACCAATTTTCTCATAGCCTTTTTTTGAAGGTTATCATAGGCCTCATCTATTGCTACTTTTGAATACTTACCTTCGAACTTCTCGTACAGCTCCTGCTTAGTCTTTTCATGTACACTTTTGTCGTTAGTTCCATTCTTTAAATTTTCATTAATTTTTTCATCTCCGAGGATCTCCAATACAGCATTAACGACTTCATCACCAACAGAATATGATGTGTATTCCTTATTCTTAGGCTCAAGAAGCTCAAGGAATTTTTTCTGAACTTCAATCCACTGACTCATAAAACCAAGAGATTTCTCCATTCCCTCGAATATCTTCTCCTCATCAACCTCATATGCTCCTGCATCTATCATGGTAAACACTTTTCCATCTCCCGCTACGACATAATTCAACTTCTCCTCTTTAGAGGTTAAATCCATCGACTTAAGAACATTAATAGTATTTCCTTGATCATCAATACCAATTCTTACTCCACCAATTGGTCCTTCAAATGGTGCTTTAGAGTTCATCAAAGCAACAGATACTGCATTTATTGCCAAAAGTACAGGATCATTCTCGTTGTCATACGACATTACAGTTACTATTACACTCACCTCGTCTTTATAGTCATGAGGAAATCTAGGTCTCACAGCTCTATCTATCATCCTTGCTTTTAAAATAGCATCATCACTTGGGAATCTCTCTCTCTTCACAAACCTAGACCCATTTATCTTCCCAGATGCATAAAATTTCTCAATATATTCTACTGTCAATGGAAAGTAATCTAGATCTCCAGTTGCCTCCCTAGTATTCACATTAACAGTAATAACTGTATCTCCCATTCTAGCTAAAATAGAGGACTGAGATTTTAGTGCTAACTTTCCAGTTTCAAATGAACATTTTCTTCCATCCATTTCAAACTCATATTTTTTTTCGTTGAATAACATATTTATTTTATTTAATTTATCTAACAATACACAGCAACAAAGTACTGCCTGTATATTTTAATCGGAAAGTTATAACAAAGGAAGAGGTCTTTTTTTCTACTTACAGCTTCAATTTCTTACTTAAAGCATCAAATCTCTCTGGTTCATTACTCTTTAGATATTGCAATAATCTTCTTCTCTTACCAACCATTTGAAGTAATCCACGCCTCGAATGATTATCTTTTTTATGAATCTTCAAATGCTCAGTAAGCATATCTATCTGTTTAGTCAATAAAGCAATCTGCACTTCGGGAGATCCTGTATCACCTTCGTGCAAAGCAAATTTCTTCATCACTTCACTTTTTTCTGCATTAGTTAGTGCCATATAATTAGGTTAACATTATATTTCGATATTTACAAGAGACATTCACTCTAGTATCGGATCTTTATTGTATAATTTTATAGGCCATATGTCAAATCTTTTTGTAACAGAACACCTTATCTCCCTCCATGACATCTACAGGGGATGTAATCTGTATTCCACATTCAAAACCACTTTTAACCTCACTCACACTATTCTTGTTAATTCTTAAACTCTTAATCTTCGATTCTGCCAAAATTTCATCTTTTCTGACAATATATACTTTACAATCCTTCTTCAATATTCCATCCTCTACTTTACATCCTATTATTTTTGTTCCATCGGACAATGTAAATATGGCACGAACAACAGCATTTCCAATCTCCTCCTCACTTTCCTGAGGAAGAGACATAATAGCCAAGGCCTCCTTAACTTCATCTGTCAATTTGTAGATTACATCGTATGTCTTGACTAAAACACCATTTTTCTTTGCAAAATCTTCTACACCTTGCTCAGTAGATACTTCAAAACCTAAAACTATTGATTTTGTGATAAGGGCAAATTCTACATCACTTAATGATATATTACCTACTCCAGAGCTTACTATTTTGACACTAAAATCATCTTCTTTTATCTTTTTTAAAGAATTAATAATTGCTTCAAGAGATCCTTCTGATGAGCTTTTTACTATTACACTCAATGACTTCTCCTCATAATCTCCCCCTATTGAGAAGAAATCCTCCACATCTACTTCTTTGCTATCAGAATCCTTCTCACTAGTTTTCATTATCAATTCTAAAAGTTTCCTATCCTTATTTTCCAAAACATATCCCTCTGTCCCTAACTCAAGCAAATTTGATAGACCAATCACTCTTCCTCCACATCCTCGATTCAACAGACACAAATTTGTTCCATCTTCTGTAACAATTCCTTTTATTTTCTCCACAAATATCTGTCCATCAATCATGTAGCCAAACCAATTCCCCTTACACATCCTCCCTTCTGTCAAAACAACTGAAGACATATTTCCCTTAAATTTGTCTTTAACTGATTCAAGAACAAATACCCTTCCGAGAACACCTTTTGAAAGGCTAGTGCATTCTTTAAGTCCCTCAACTTCAGCTACAAGAGATATCAAATCAAGAAGCTCATGAATTCCTTTCCCAGTTTTTCCAGATACTTCAATGACAGGAATCGTACCTCCAAAGCCCTCCAGTTGCATACCATTATTTACTATATCTCTCTTAACTTTTTCTATGTTTATATTGGGAAGATCACACTTGTTTATAACAACGATTGGTTTTGCAGAAGAGTGATTGATTATATTTATAGATTCCTTCGTCTGCGGCTTCACGCCATCATCTGCGGCAACTACCAACAGGACTATGTCAGCAACACTTCCTCCCCTTACCCTCATTAAATCAAATGCTTCATGCCCAGGAGTATCTATAAATGTAATTAAATTACCTTTTCCATCAACATCTACTGTAAAAACCGAAACTTTTTGCGTAATTCCTCCAGCTTCACATTTCTGAACATCACTCTCCCTTATCCTATCTAGAATTGTTGTTTTTCCATGATCAACATGCCCAAGTATTGTAACAATGGGAGTTCTGCCCTCTTGCACATTTTCACTTTTTTTCTTAGCTTTGTTTGGCATTCACTTCCCATATTACAAATTATTACTCATTATCTGAATTGTTATCTTTTTCTACTACCTTCTCCTTAGTATCCGAACTCTCTGGCTCTTGATCTATTTCAGCCTTAACCCCGTTAGATATGATATCAATCTTAAAACCAGTCAACTTACATGCCAATCTTACATTTTGTCCTTCTCTACCAATTGCCAAGGAAAGTTGATCCTCAGGAACAGTTACTATTGCCTTATCTCCTTCTATTACCACATTATCTATTTTAGCAGGACTTAGAGCATTCGCTACAAACTTTTCATCATCCTCATCCCACTCTATTATATCTATCTTCTCCTCTCCAACTTCATTCATCACATTTGCTATTCTAATCCCCCTTTGACCAACACAAGACCCAATTGGATCCACAC
>DAOOVU010000037.1:0-3287 GCA_035370505.1 Candidatus Dojkabacteria bacterium
ACATATCATTTGCAAGGGAAAATCCTGGAGATGGTGATATAGCTTTCATATCTCAGTCAGGAGCTTTTTGTACTGCAATACTCGATATGGCATGTGAGAAGGGATTAGGATTCTCTCATATAATATCCTTAGGAAATAAGGCAGATATAAATGAAAATGAAATTCTTCCTTCCTTAATCAATGATTCCTCCATAAAAGCAATCGCATTGTATTTAGAAGAGTTTACTGATGGGAAGGAATTTGTATCTACAGTTCAAAAATCTAAAAAACCTATTCTAATCATAGCTCCTGGAAGTTCAGAAAAATCAAGGCAAGCTATATCTTCACACACTGGATCTTTAGCGTCATCTTACGATACAACTATGGCAGCCATAAAAAAAGCAAATTTAATACATGCAGAGAACTCACAAGAGCTTTTCAAACTCATGCAGCTTGTAGAATCAGATATTTTTCCAAGAAGCAACAGGATCGCTATTGTTTCAAACGCTGGAGGACCAGGAATAATCGCTGTAGATAGAGCAGAAAAAGAAGATGTTTTTGTAATTGATTTTGGTGAAAAGACAGCACAGAAGTTAATGAAAGGACTTCCTGAGGAATCTAATATTTCAAATCCAATAGATGTTTTAGGAGATGCTAAAAGTGATAGATATGCCTATGCAATAAATACAGTATTAGAAGATATTAATGTAGATTCTGTTGTGGTTCTTTTAACTCCTCAACTTGTGACTGATATAGAAGGAACCGCAGAAGCAATTTGTGATATTTGTAAGAGAACATCAAAGCCAATATTTTCATGCTTTATGGGAGGAAAAAATATTAAGGCTGGTACAAGGATATTAGAGAGAGCTAAAGTTCCAAGTTTTTCTGATATACAAGAATGCATGCATTTATTATCAAAACTCATTAAATATGAATCTGCTAAAGGAAGAAATTTACCAGTTTCATCTGATAAGTTGTTTAAGAAGGGTAAATTTAGAAAAGAGGTGCAGGAGTGTTGTCGCGAATCAGAGATATCAATTTTGCCTGATGATTTGGCAATATCAATTATGGATGAGTTTAAAATTGATTACCCTAAACAACTTGTTACTACAAGTTTAGAAAGTGGAAGAGATTTTGCTTCATTATGTTTCCCTGTTGCCATAAAGGCTACTGCAGAAGATTTAGCACATAAAACTGACTTTAAGGGATTATTTCTAGATATTAGAACTATAACTGAGTTTGAGCAAAAGTTTGAAGAACTAAGAGAAACTATAACTAAAACAACTGGAAAATCAGCTCCTAATATTCTCATTCAAGAGATGATTGATGGAAAATTGGAGATGTTTGTTGGTGCAAATAGAGAGGGTTCTTCTGATATATATGAGAAGGAGGGGAAGGGTTTTGGACATTTAATAGCAGTAGGAAAGGGAGGTATATTCACAGAGGTATATAGAGATATACAGCATATACTTATTCCAGAAACAACAGAGATGATGGATAAAATACTTTCAGAGACGAAGGTTTCTAAAATAATAGATGGGTATAGAGGAAAACCTAGACTAGCTAGAGAGAAATTAATTGATTTACTTTCTAAAATACAGACAATGTTGATAAGTTATCCAGAGATTATTTCTATGGATATAAATCCAGTGATGCTTACAGAAGATAGGGCTGTAGTGGTTGATATAAAGTTGTATGTTCAAAAGTAGCTAATATCTTTTAGCTTTCATTTTTCGATATTCATTGTACAGGTGTTTGCATTCTTCAGTGCATATTTTTTCTTCGTGATAGTCTTTGCTATTTCCTTCTTGTTCCTCAAACCCTATCGTTTTAGCATCTGCATAATCACATCCATAGTACACTTTTTGTATTTTAGCCCATTTTATTGCTCCTTTACACATAGGGCATGGTTTTCCAGTTGTATATATTTCACAATCAGATAAATCAAATCTATTAAGTTTTTTTGATGCCTTTCTAATTGCTAATATTTCAGCATGACAAGTTGGATCTTTTGCTGATAGTACAGTATTATGTGCTTTTGATATTATTTTCCCTTTATATACTATAACAGCACCAAAGGGACCACCATGCCTCAGTTTAATTCCTCTTTCTGCTTCTTTTATAGCTTCATTCATATATTTGTCCATTAAAGTTTCTTCTAAAGTTAATATCTTCAGCGTGTACTTTAAGTCCTGTTCTTCCTAAGTCTTTTTCGTATCTCTCAGCATAATCTCTGTATTTGAGAATTTTTCTTTTTCTTGTCGCTATATCATCATTTATATCCATACCAGGACCGTTAATGCATCCTCCTTCACAGGCTAGGATGTCTAGAAATTTGTATTTTTTGTAAACACCATCTTTGAATTGTTCAAATATTGGTATTAAGTTGTTTATTCCTTCTTTAACGAGTATTTCGTCTTTTTTGAGAAGTTTTCTGTAATTTAGTGTACTAGAAAGCCCTCCGGATATTGGATATATTTTTGTGTAATCATTGTAGAATTTATCAAATGATATACAATATTTTGGGTCTGTTATGGTATTTGGTATTTTCTTTTTTTCAAATTCTTTATTTAATTCAGAGAATGTAAGGACTTGATCTATATATCCAGTTTCTTTAGCTTCTATTTTTTTTGTAAAGCATGGTCCTATGAATACAATTTTATGATTTGGGTAGAATTTCTTGCATATTAGAGCCATGCATGTCATTGGAGAATGCACTGGAACAAGGTTTGGAACAAGATTAGGGAATTTTCCCTTTATGATATTAACAAGTGTAGGACAAGGGGAGGCTATCCATGTCTTTTTTTCCTTTTTTTCAATACTTTCTTTAAGTACTGTGTAATATGTTAGGTTCGTCATTTTCGCTCCGAATGTTATTTCTACAACTTTATCAAATCCAAGCATTCTTAGTTTGTATATTATATTTGGGTATTCGTATTGCGAAGCGAATGATGGTGCAAGGAGGCATATGTATTTTTGTCCTTTGTTTAATTCCATATTTTAATATACAATATACAGTACGGTAAATAAATAGATTAATTTTTAAAGTGTATGAATATATGATGATTGATCCTGTATATTGGTATTTTGCATTACCTGGGTTGATTGTAACAATTATTGCACAGATCTATGTAAAGATTATGTTTAGTAGGTATTCAAAGAAGGATTCAGGAAGGGATATTACTGGAAAACAAGCTGCTGAGATTATATCTGATGGAGAGGATTTTCCTGTGAATATTTCTGTATCACAACCTCCATTGGGGGATCATTTTGATCCTACTTCTGATACGGTTAGGATATCAGTAAGG
>DAOOVU010000038.1:0-2882 GCA_035370505.1 Candidatus Dojkabacteria bacterium
TAATGAGTTGGTTAGGGATATTGGGAATGTGGCAATTGTGTTAGCAAGACAGCATAGTAAAGTTATTGAGATGGCATTGAAAGATTTGAAAACGAAAGGAGTAAGGTGTGATTATGTTGTGATAGACCAGTTTTCCAATGCAAAGAGTAGAGTGTCAAATGAGCTCGGAGCTTTAGGAAAAAGTATTAAGGTTTATCAATTTCATAAAGGGGAATCAGATATTGCTGTAGCAGGTGCTTCTGTGTTAGCTAGAGGGATTTTTCTTCGCGAAATGGAGAAGATGAGTGAAAAATATGGCATAGAGTTTCCAAAAGGTGCATCTGATGTTATCGATTTTGCTAAGAGTTTTGTGATGAGATATGGAGAAGAGGAGTTGGTTAAAGTTGCTAAAGTGACGTTTAAGACTACTAAGAAAGTTCTTTTTACGGATTAATTTTTTGTTTTTTGTCTTTTTGTAGGTCTTTAATGAAAACAACGATAAAGGATATTATGAATATTGGAATTAGTATTAAGATGATTTGTATTATTGGGTTTACCTTTTCTTGTATTGTTATGAGGTTGTATCTTTGATCTATTCCATTGTAAAAGTATGCGTTTATTTGTCTTGGGAAGAAGATATCTTTGATAGACCATTGATTTATGGTGAACTCTTGTTGTAATTTTCCACCTGGATATACTTTTTCTTCTTTCTCATTTATTTTAAAATAGATTGGTTGTTGGTTGGATTTGTTGTTGAATACTTGTATTTCACCAGAAGGTTTTATTACATAGCTAGAAGTATTTTGTATAGTGTAGGCCATTTTTATGGGTTTTAGGAATGGGATTCCATGGTTAGTAATTTCTATTTGTGAATTGTACTGTATTGATTTTTCTTCATTTGTAATTTTATGCATTACTACAAGGTGGGACATATTTGCAGTTAGTCCAACTTTTGATGTAGGGGTGGATGTGTCATCATTTGAGCTTGTTTTTAGTACAACTAAGTTAAAGTATGTCCCATCAGGGAGGTCTTTTGATGGTGATATTGTGTAGTCTATTTGAGTAGTTTCTCCAGAAGGAATGGTGTATGTTTTTTGTTTTGTTTGCACGAAGATGTTTGTTATGGTATCAATCATTCTTTGATTCTGAGGATCATAGAGGAAGACTACTGGGGTAATTGTGATTTCTTGGTTTTCATCATTTTTGATTGTTAATTGACTGTTAGTTGGTTGTCCATCGGTTATTACAACTTCATTTGTGAATGGGGAAACTTGCATAGATGCAAGAGATTCTTTTGTAGTTAACACAAGCATTAAGGCAATGACTAACGTTGCCAATGGCAGTTTTCTCTTGGGCATTTACAATTATTTATGTGAACTTAATCTTTTTTTATGCTTTATTACTCTTACTAATACTACTATTAAAACTATTATGATTGCAAATAGCAATATCCATTTCCATGGGATTATGTAGAAAGATGTTTGAGCAATTAGTGGGGCAAATCCAGGTTGTAATTCTCTGTATGTAACTATCAATTCTGCTTTGATTGGGCCAATTGCGAGTTGCTTGTTTTCCGTAATGAGTTTATCTGTCCATTGAGTCGTATAGTTGCCTGTATTGTCTCTTAGAAGACTTTGAGAATTTTCATTGAATTTAATTCTTGCAATTTCTTTGTTGAATATATTAGTAAGGACAATTTCTCCTGCGGGGGATATATGGGTGTCACCTGTGTTGTTTATGATTGTTGTAAATAGTACTGAAGGTTTTTCATATATATTTTTGGAGGTTTTAAATGATAGTAGTTCTGCACTTTCGACAAAGTTATCTCCAATCTTTATGAGTATTGGCATACCTGAAGAGACATTTGTGAATGTTGCTGTGTCAGTGGATTTAGCATAGTTTTCTGAAATTAGAGATATCATCGCATGGTATTCTCCTTTTGTGACATTCTTAGGTACATTTATCTCATAGAGTATTTTTTCATTTTTGTTTGGAACTAATTCTATGGTATCTCTATTTACCGTTATCCAAGAGGCAGCAGAGTAGAGTGTTTTCTGTTCTTCTTCTTCTGAGAGTAGTACGGCAGTGCCGGGAGTGTTTTCAACTTGCTTGAATCCTTTGACCACAACTTTGTATTTTGCAGATTCTTGGGAGAGATTCCACGTTACTAACTCTCCTGTGTAGTTGGAACCAGGTTGTAGTTTTAGATTTTGGTATGTTGGTGATATACCTATGGATACATTTTGTTGTGCATAGGCCTTAACTACTGGAGATACAACGAAAAAAAATATTAGTGACAGAGGCAGTACACAAATTTGTAATTTTCTAGTATGAATTATTCGCATGTATTTGCCTCATATTAGTCTAATAGTAGCCACCACACACAAATGTTACAGTCTCTTGGTATGATCCAGGTTGTGCTGAGGCTCCAGCCTTTGCTCCATATGTAATAGTGGATGATTCGGCTGCTGTTTGCGGTCCTTGTTGAGATAGAAGAAGCTTAGCTCCTGTAACAGCAGGATCCAAAGCTCCAAAAACTCCTAATGTTGTGTCAGCGAAATTGCTTGAGACTGATGCAGCAGAAGCAGCATCAGGGTCTGACGCTGTCATTCCAAAACCTTCTGTTCCGACTCCTCTCAAATCTACAGTTGTAGAGCCAGTCGATGGTATTAGGTATGTTGTTGCAGAACTTTTGAAGAGTCCAGCATCTGTCCCATTTCCTGTTCCATACACGGCCCAGTAGTATCCTCCAGCGGTATCAGATGTGCTTGTTGTAATTGTATGTTGTCCTGTTGTAAAAGCTCCCCCTGGGTAAAGTGATCCAAGATTCACTGTATTCGTACTCAGCGAGCAAGTTACAGACGGAGTTGCAGAAACTGTAGCTGATATGACAACCCTATCAT
>DAOOVU010000039.1:0-2738 GCA_035370505.1 Candidatus Dojkabacteria bacterium
ATAATTCTAGTTTGAATCTTCTCCCCTACTAGGGAATTAAGCCTTTTCTGTACTTTCGAGGAGATATCTTTACCAACCTGTCTGATACCATTCAAATACACTCTTGACGCATCTAACTGTGAGGTAGGAATAAAGCCACGAACATCTTTCCCTATTTCAACTATCAATCCTCCGTTATTTGCCTCTACAACTGTTGTTTCAACAATTTCATTATCTTTCTTTGCTTTTTCTAATGTAATCCATGCACTTGCCTGCTGTGTTCTCCTTATTGAAAGTACTAATCTACCATCTTCATCTTCAGGTTTAACAACATAAACTAAGATTTTGTCTCCAGGCTTTAAATCCCTCCAATCAAGAGTATCACTTTTTAATTCTCTTCCCGCAACAATTCCTTCCGATTTGTATCCTACATCAACTACAACTAAGCCATCCTGCACATCAACTACCTCTCCTTCAACAATATCTCCTCTTGAGAGTTTCTTAATTTGATGCTCTTTATCGGCTAAATATGAATCAATCTGGGTATACAGCGGATTATCTGTTTTTCTACTTTTCTCCATTGGACTTTTCCTATGGTGATGTCCTTCCTGCTGACCTGTTCGGACATACTCCTAAAGTTATATGCCAGCTCGGGGAGTATATCACGATTGCTTGTTATTTGCAAAATCTTCATAGTCATCTATACATACCCCCTACCCTATACTACTTCCCCTTACTAACAAGCTCCTCCTTTAGAACAACCCTATCCATATCTGGTTTTTTCGCTTTTAAGATATATCTTCCATACAATACAAAACAGGAATTAACCTTGTACCAATCCTTTTTAGGATACAATTTTTCCAAATCGTGTGCTATTTTTGTTGGATCAGATTCTTTACTTAAACCATATAATCTTGCCACTCTCTTCACATGAGTATCAACAGCTATACCTTGATTTGCATTATATTTATCATTTAGAAACACATTAGCCGTCTTATATCCCACACCAGGAAGTTCTATTAGTTTGTTTAAGTCCTTTGGAACTTCTCCATTGTATTTCTCAATCAGGATCTTTGCCATTTCTACAATTCTTCTTGCCTTCGTTTTGTAGTAGTTTATACCCCCTAGGGTATCTTCTACATCTTTAATCTCAGCTTTTGACAACTTTAAAGCAGTAGGATATTTCTTGAACAAATTTTTGCTAACCTTGTTAACCTGTCTGTCCGTTGTTTGAGCAGACAACACTATACAAACAAGAAATTGGAAATCACTCTTCCAATTCTTAAGTTCAGTCACAGCATTGGGAAACAAATTTTCAACTTCACTCAAAAGTTTTACCGCAAGTTCTTTCCTTTTCATAGTTCTACACTATCTATTAGCTTAGAAACAAAATCAACTCCAAGAAAATACCCGATTAGATCCAATACACCATTTACTTTTACTAACTTTTTAAATTCTTGTCTAACACCTTCATTTTCAAACTTAATTCTCCTAACAGAATTAGCACTGCTAAGACCAAGCCTAACTGCATAAGTATACATTTCACTCTTGTTATTCATTTCTAATGCCTCTAAATACTTTTGCTGGTCGTCAGCACTCCATTCTGCCTCTTCATACATATGAGGAACTATTTCATTAAAATCAATACGGTAAGAGGAGCTTTCACTATTTGCTGGAAGCTCCCCATATGTATCCATAATTATCACATTTAGATCATTCAGAATATCCTCTCTACTTCTCCAATTACTCCCTATCCTCGTTGGAACTTTTCTCCACCCTGTACCAACTTCTTTTTCAAAAATTTCATAAACATCTTGGCAGATCCTCTGCACTTCATTTTTCTCATACATATCTTCATTCTCCGTATCCTTACGCCCCCTCCACTCCTGTTCATTACATGCCTCTGCATACAGTTGAACAACACATCTTTTCAATCCGAGTGAGGATATCATTAGGGAATCAAAATTCATTGCAAAGTTAACATATTTCTGTAACTCCTCCTTTTTTGCCCCTCCTATATTTGCTAAAGCATAGGAAATTGTCAAAGCATTACTGTATGGACTTCTATCAAGAAGTAAGAATGAATTATGATATTTTTCATTTCCGAGATAGACATCAAGGAACTCAAGCCTGTTTAGTGCAAAAAGAATCATACGAATACTTAATTCATTTGAGAAATTTTTGGGAAAGCCTTCAACAAGAAGTCTACGGAGACAGGTGCCTATTGGAGTTGAATATATTGGGAAAGAGGAAGTAACTAATTTAATGTTTCGTGCAAGAAGATCTTTCTCTAGATTTATGAAGGCATCTCCTTTTCCAATTTGATCTCCACCTTCCAAGCATAAAGACCCATAGCACACAGGATACATTTTCGATGGGATTAAGTAAATTTATTCATTTTTATTATATCATTTCAGATATCGAGTTTAGTGTTGAATACATATATTATTCATACTTTTTGCCCTTGAATAGGACAAATCTTGCAATTAAAAATTTTTATTGCTAATTGATTTGTGTCTGCTCTCCTCTCTTACCCAATTTTCTTCACTTAAAAAATACTCATGTTACATTTTTCTTAACAAAATTATAAAGGGAACTATGTAAAAGGAAAAATATATAACAGGATGGAAATTCACAATTTTTTGTTTTTCTGATATTCAATATCACTATAGTTTAGTCTATCGGACAACATAGAATATCATAAAAAAGAAAAAGACCCACCTATTTAAGATGGGTCTTTCATTTTCAAAAGTCCTGGC
>DAOOVU010000040.1:0-2674 GCA_035370505.1 Candidatus Dojkabacteria bacterium
CCTGTTATATATTTTTCCTTTTATATAATTACCTCTGCAATCTTTCCAAGAAAAATGTAACATAGGCATTCTGTTAGTGAAGAAAATTGGGTAGGAGAGGAGAGCAGGTATGAATCAATGAGTAGCAGTAAATTTTGAATTGCAGAATATATCCAATCTAACAGTAAAAAGTATGAATAATATATGTATTCAATACTGAACATCATACCTGAAATGATATAATGAAAATGAATAAATTTACTTAATTCCTTCAAAAATGTATCCCATATGCTATGGGTCTGTATGCTTGGAAGGTGGTGATCAAATTGGAAAGGGAGATGCCTTCATAAATCTAGAAAAAGATCTTCTTGAGCGAAACATTAAATTAGTTACCTCCTCCTTTCCAATATATTCAACTCCAATAGGCACCTGTCTCCGTAAACTTCTTGTTGAAGGTTTTCCAGAAAATTTCTCTAATGAATTAAATATTCGTATGATTCTTTTTGCACTAAATAGGCTTGAGTTTCTTGATGTATATCTTGAAGATGAAAAATACCATAATTCATTACTACTTCTTGATAGGAGTCCATACAGTAATGCTTTGACAATTTCCTATGCTTTAGCAAATATAGGGGGGATAAAAAAGAAAAATTTAGAGAAATATGTTAACTCTGCAATGGAATTTGATTCTTTAATGATATCTTCACTTGGTTTGAGAAGATGTGCTATTCAACTGTATGCAGAGGCATGTAATGAACAGGAGTGGAGGGGGCGTAAGGATACAGAGAATGAAGATATGTATGAGAAAAATGAAGTACAGAGGATCTGCCGAGATGTTTATGAAATTTTTGAAAAAGAAGTTGGAATAGGATGGAGGAAAGTTCCTACGAAAATAGGGAGTAATTGGAGGAGTAGGGAGGATATTCTGCATGATTTAAACATGATAATTATGGATACATATGGAGAACTTCCAAAGAAAGGGAATAGGGAAAGTTCATGTTTCCGTCTCGATTTTAATGAAATAGTTCCTCATATGTATGAAGGGGCAGAATGGAATGCTGATGACCAGCAAAGGTATTTAGAGGCCTTGGAAATGAATGACAAGAGTAAAATGTATACTTATGCAGTTAAGCTTGGTCTTAGTAGTTCTAATTCTGTTAAAAGGATTAAGTTTGAAAATGAGAATGTTAGACAAGAATTTAAAAAGCTGGTAAAAGTAAATGGTGTACTTGATCTAATTAAGTATTTTCTTGGGATTGATTTTGTTTCTAAGCTAATGGATAGTGTACAACTATGAGAAGGAAAGAACTTGCAGTAAAACTTTTGAGTGAAGTTGAGAATTTGTTTCCGGATGCTTCTACAGAGTTAAAGAATTGGAAGACTGATTTCCAATTTCTTGTATGTATAGTTTTGTCTGCTCAAACTACTGACAAGCAGGTGAACAGGGTTAGCAAAAACTTGTTCAAAAAATATCCTACTGCTTTAGAACTGTCAAAAGCTAAAATTAAAGATGTAGAGAATACCCTAGGGGGTATAAACTACTACAAAACAAAATCGAGGAGAATCATAGAATTAGCCAAGATTTTAGAACAAGAATTCGAAGGAAAGGTTCCTAAAGATCTAAATAAACTAATTACTCTTCCCGGTGTTGGATACAAGACGGCTAATGTGTTTCTAAATGATAGATATAGTGCTAATCAAGGTATAGCAGTTGATACTCATGTGAAGAGAGTAGCAAGATTATATGGCCTAAGTAAAGAATCTGATCCTACAAAAATAGCTCATGATTTAGAAAAGTTGTATCCTAAAAAAGATTGGTACAAGGTAAATTCTTACTTTGTGCTGTATGGTAGATATATTTTAAAAGCTAAGAATCCTGATATGGAGAAAGTCGTTCTTAAAGATGCACTTCTTAAAAACGATAGGTAACTATACCGTGCGGGGTATCTGTCATACACCGTATCTATCCTTGTGCCAATAACTTTTGCAAATAGCCACTTATCGTGATATACTGCCCGAGCTGATATGTAATTTTAGCAGTATGTCCTAACAGATCAGCAGAAGGGGCATCGCCATAGGAAAAATCCAATGGAGAAAAACAAAAAAACAAAAAATCCACTATATGAACAAATAGATTCGTATTTAGCAGATAAAGAGCATCAAATTAAGAAACTTTCAAAAGGTGATATTGTTGAAGGGGAGGTAGTTGATGTCCAAGATGGCATGGTTGTTGTTGATGTCGGATACAAATCAGAAGGTATTGTAGCTGGAAGAGAATTAAAAAGTGACACACTAGACTGGAGGGATTTAAAGCCGGGGGATAAAATATTAGTGTATGTTGTTAAGCCTGAAGATGATGATGGGAGACTTGTTCTTTCAATCAGAAGAACTCAGCAAGCAAGTGCTTGGATTACATTAGAAAAAGCAAAGAAAGATAATGAAATTGTTGAAACAACAGTTGTAGAGGCAAATAACGGAGGATTGATAGTTGAAATAGGAAAAGATGTTCGTGGTTTCATTCCTACCTCACAGTTAGATGCATCAAGAGTATATCTAAACGGTATTAGACAGGTTGGCAAAGATATTTCCTCTAAAGTACAGAAGAGACTTAATTCTTTAGTAGGGGAGAAAATTCAGACCAGAATTATTGAATTAGATAGAGAGAAGAATAGAATTATCCTCTCTGAGAAGATGG
>DAOOVU010000041.1:0-2400 GCA_035370505.1 Candidatus Dojkabacteria bacterium
TTCGATATTCATTGTACAGGTGTTTGCATTCTTCAGTGCATATTTTTTCTTCGTGGTAGTCTTTGCTATTTCCTTCCTGTTCCTCAAAACCTATTGTTTTAGCATCTACATAATCACATCCATAATACACTTTTCGTATTTTAGCCCATTTGATTGCCCCTTTACACATAGGACATGGTTTTCCAGTCGTATATATTTCACAATCAGATAAATCAAATCTGTTAAGTTTTTTTGATGCTTTTCTAATTGCTAATATTTCAGCATGACAAGTTGGATCTTTTGTTGATAGTACAGTATTGTGTGCTTTTGATATTATTTTCCCTTTACACACTATAACAGCACCAAAAGGACCTCCGTGTCCATGTTTAATTCCTCTTTCTGCTTCTTTTATGGCTTCACTCATGTATTTGTTCATTAAAGCTTCTTCTAAAGTTAATATCTTCTGCATGTACTTTAAGTCCTGTTCTTCCTAAGTCTTTTTCATATCTCTCGGCATAATCTCTGTATTTGAGAATTTTTCTTTTTCTTGTTGCTACATCATCTTTGATATCCATACCGGGACCGTTAATGCATCCTCCCTCACAGGCTAGGATATCTAGAAATTTGTATTTTTTGTAAACACCATCTTTAAATTGTTCAAATATTGGTATTAGGTTATTTATTCCTTCTTTAACAAGAATTTCATCTTTTTTGAGAAGTTTTCTGTAATTTAGTGTGCTAGAAAGTCCTCCTGATATTGGATATATTTTTGTGTAGTCGTTGTAAAATTTATCGAATGATACACAATATTTTGGATCTGTTATGGTAGTTGGTATTTTCTTTTTTTCAAATTCTTTGTTTAGTTCAGAGAATGTAAGAACTTGGTCTATGTATCCTATTTCCTCAGCTTCAATTTTTTTTGTAAAGCATGGGCCTATGAATACAATTTTATGATTGGGGTAGAATTTTTTGCATATTAGGGCCATGCATGTCATTGGGGAATATACTGGAACAAGGTTTTGAACAAGGTTAGGGAATTTTCCTTTTATGATATTAACAAGTGTAGGGCAAGGGGAGGCTATCCATGTTTTTTTCTCCTTCTTTTCAATACTTTCTTTGAGTACTGTGTAATATGTCAGGTTCGTCATTTTCGCTCCAAAGGTTATTTCTACCACTTTATCAAATCCAAGCATTCTTAATCTGTATACTATATTTGGGTATTCATATTGCGAAGCAAATGAGGGAGCAAGGAGGCATATGTATTTTTGTCCTTTGTTTAATTCCATATTTTAATATACAATATGTAGTGTAGTAAATAAATAGATTAATTTTTGAAAATAAAGAGATATGATGATAGATCCTATGTATTGGTATTTTGCACTGCCTGGATTGGCAGTAACAATAATTGCAGAGATTTATGTGAAGGTTATGTTTAGTAGGTACTCTAAGAGGGATTCTGGAAGGGATATTACTGGAAAAGAGGCTGCTGAGATTATATCTGATGGGGAGGATTTTCCTGTGAATATTTCTGTATCACAACCTCCACTTGGGGATCATTTTGATCCTACTTCTGATACGGTTAGGATATCTGTAAGGAATACCGAATCTAATAGTGTGGCTGATGTTGCAGTAGTAGCTCATGAGTTTGGGCATGTTCAACAGAAGTTTTCTTCTTCATTGGTTTATAAGATTAGATCTATTATGGTTCCTGTTACAAATGTAGGTACGCAGATAGGGTATATACTTTTTTTCATAGGGCTGGGGATTTCTATGCTTAGGCTTTCTGAGATAGGATTGATTCTTTTTTCTACTAGTGTAATTTTTGCATTGATAACTTTGCCTGTTGAGATTGATGCTAGTAAGAGGGGAATGAAGTTAATAGAGAAGTATGATTTGATAGAAAAGAAGAAGAGAGGAGGAGCATCTAAGGTACTTACTGCAGCTGCTTTGACATATGTAGCTGGGTTGTTAACTTCAATATTGAATCTTCTTTATTATATAAATATATTTAATAGGAATAAGGAGGATTAGGAGTTTGGTCTTGGGGTGTTTCTTTTATCTCAATGAGTTGTTCTTTGGTCATTATGGGTTGTCCGTTTTCATCGTGTGCTAAAAGGTATGGGATACCATCTTGTCTAAAGTAAACATTTGATGAATCTACTGGGTCTCCCTGTTTATTAAAGAATGTTGCATATTTATTTTCTTTGTCTTCGTTGTTGTATTCATTATTTTCTCTTTCCATAGCTTGATTATATCATATTAAAGTAGTTATCCTTATTTTATAAAGGAAAAAATATTAATTGTTAAGGATGGGATAGATAGGGTATAATTACAGAGAATTACATGGTGGATGTAGCTCAATTGGTTAGAGCACTGGTCTGTGGCACCAGGGGTTGTGGGTTCAAATCCCATCTTCCACCC
>DAOOVU010000042.1:0-2283 GCA_035370505.1 Candidatus Dojkabacteria bacterium
ATTGTAATTGTAAATATCTTTTTTAAATTCTTCATGTTTCCTCCTTTAGATATTTCTTAACAGAGCTTAAGCTACTAAGAAATCCTATTAATGATCCAATTATTATATGAACTAATATGAATACAAGAATAAAAGTAAAATTAGGTTTAAGAACATATTCTAAATTAATATCTTTAAACATTTGAGTTATCCATATTGAGAAATCTGTACCACTTGAATATATATTTGTAGCATACCAAGGGATTAGGATTATTAAAGAAGCTAGGAAACCACCTGCAAGACCATAGAACGTTCCTTCTAACAGGAATGGGGTCTTTATAAACTTATCAGAACTTCCAACAAGATGCATTATTTCTATTTCTTCCTGATGGACTTTAATATTGAATCCTATTGTTACCCTTATTAATGCTATTGTTACAATTATCATGGTTACTGTGAGAATTGTTCCACCTATGTTAATTATTCTTGATAAAGTTTTAATATTATTAACAACATCTTCAAAATACATAACATCATCTACATTAGGATTAGTTTCTTTTACCTTGTTAATACTATCAATTACAGTTATCAATGAATCAATATCCTTCGCTCTAATTTCTAAGCTTGCTGGAAGAGAATCTGCTGTCACTGTTGAAATTAGATCAGGGTCATCAGCAAAATCCTGTTTGTATATCTCCAAGGCCTCTTCTTGTGATACATAGTTTATCTCCTCTATTAACTTGGTATTATCTATTTGCTCTTTAAATTTAATTATTTCTTCTTCTGAAGTACCCTTTTTAAAGAATACAATTACTTGTGCTCTTTGCTCGTAATAATCAATTGTTTTTGAAAGAAGAATTGAAATACATACAAACACAGAGGTAAGTGTAAATACTATAGTTGCTACGAGTATTGTAGATACAGTTAACCACTTATTCCTTTTAATGTTTTTCTTTGTTACTGTAATTATCCTTGTATTATTCATTTCTTCTTTTATTTAAATATTTTTTAACAAAATTAGCTAGTTCCTTGTTTTCTTTCCAGTTTAGTTCCATATTTTTTAGCTCATCAGTTGTAATATTCAATAGGATTTCAGGGGTTTTGATTGCATACTGTTTAAGTTTTTCTTTGAGGGATTTACTTAATTTTGAGAATTCTTCAGACAGTTCTATGTCTTTTTTTACTTCAGCTTTTACTTCTGATTGTTGTGTCTGCTTTGGTATAATAATTTCCTTAGCACCTGTGTCTGAGTTTAGTTTTCCCTCTTTTATATTTATAATTCTATCTTTTGTCTTGTTTATGAGATTCAGGTCATGAGAAATAACAAGAACAGTAGTACCTGTTTTATTAATAGTTTTTAATATATCTAAAATTTGAAGTGCATTATCTGTATCAAGATTCCCTGTTGGTTCATCTGCAATAAATAGGTCTGGTTTATTAGCAAGTGCTCTGGCAATTGCCCCCCTTTGTTGTTCTCCTCCAGAAAGTTCATAAGGGAAAAGACTCCTTCTGTCTCTCAGTCCAACAAGGTCTAGGAGATAGTCTGTTGTATCCTTAATTTCTTTGCTGCTTTTATCAAGAATTTCAAGTGCGAATGCAATATTTTCTTCTAAGGTTTTAGTATTAAGAAGCTTAATATCTTGAAATACAACTCCTAATTTTTGTCTATATGCTGGAAGCAACCTCCTGTTTAGTTTGGGGACTTCTATATCATTAAAAAATATTGTACCTGTTGTAGGGACTTCCTCTCTAATCAGTAGCTTCATTATTGTTGATTTACCTGCACCAGACGGGCCAATTATAAATGTAAATTCTCCAGTGTCTACTCTAAACGAGACATCCTGAAGTGCTGTTATATCCTCCTTGTATTTCTTTGTTACAGTATCGAATATTATCATGAGCAGTTTTAATATATATTGAACTTTACATGTATATATTACTGTATTCTTAATTCGGCTTCAAGGAACTTATCAATATCTCCATCAAGGACACTCTGTGGATCACTGCTTTCCACTCCTGTTCTTAAGTCTTTTACAAGCTTGTATGGATGTAAGATGTAGTTTCTAATTTGGTTTCCCCATCCTGCCAATTTATAATCCCCCTTAATATCTGATATTTCTTTTAATCTGTTTTCTTCCATTATTTTCCAAAGTTTGCCTTTTAATATTTCCATTGCTTTTTGCCTATTCTGAAGTTGACTCCTTTCCTCAGAGCATGTTACTACAATTCCAGTTGGTATGTGAGTAATCTGTACAGCAGATGAAGTTTTGTTTACTTTCTGGCCTCCTGGACCACTTGCTCTCA
>DAOOVU010000043.1:0-2198 GCA_035370505.1 Candidatus Dojkabacteria bacterium
AAAGAAGATGTGTTCGTATCAAGAATGGCCAGTATATTGATGATTCCTAAATCGAAAGTAAAGCAGGTTTTCTCAAAAAGACCAATTACTACAATTAGAATAAACTCCTTAAAAGGTGATCCTGAAGAAACAAAAACTTTACTTCTCAAAAGAGGATATGTTTTAGAAATAGTTCCATGGACTACTAATACATACTATGTGTTAAACAAGGATAAATCAGAAATATCACAGACAGAAGAGTACTATGATGGCAGATACTATATTCAAAATCTTTCGAGCATTCTTGCTGTTTTGATTCTTAATCCACAGAAAGGACAAAAAATCCTTGATATGTGTGCCGCTCCAGGAAGTAAAACTACACATATAGCAGATTTAACTGCGGGACAATCAGAAATTTTTGCTAATGATATTGAAATTGCTAGAGTCTCTGATATGGATGCCGTAATTAAACAATTTGGTGCTAAAAATGTAAAGACTTTACTTAGTGATGGGAGAGATTTTGGAAAGAAATATCCTGCATATTTTGATAATGTATTACTCGATGCTCCATGTAGTGGGGAAGGTTTGATATATTTTAGAGGTCCTCGCCCATTAAGGTATTGGAGTATGAACAAGGTTAAGAGGTCATCATTTTTACAAAAGGAGTTAATTATTTCCGCATTTAAAACACTGAAACATGGTAAAACAATGGTCTACTCTACCTGCACTCTTGAACCAGAAGAAAATGAAGGTACCGTAACATACCTCTTAAACAATTTTCCAAATGCAAAAGTACAGAGGATAGATTTCTTAGATTCAAAAGAATTTGATGAATACAGAGAGATAATCAAGCCTGGCATAAAGAGGTGGAGTGGGAATGTGTATAACAAGGAAGTAGAAAATTCAATACGAATTACCCCAAGTGAGAAAATGATGGGTTTCTACATTGCCAAAATATTTAAAGAATAGCTGTTCTACTTTTCTTCGCTCTTTTCTACTTTTTTAGAATCTAGGCCTTTCATTGACAATTTGATCTTTCCTTGGCTATCTATTCCAACTATTTTTACCTTAATAATGTCTCCCTCATTTATGAACTTGTGAACATCCTTCACATATCCATCAGAAATTTCTGAGACATGAAGTAGACCTGATACACCAGGAGCTATATCAACAAACCCTCCATATGGCATAATAGATACGACCTTTCCTTCGTAAATCTCACCCATTTTAGGCGTGAAGTTGTAACCTCCAATGATTTTAGAAGCTTCATCAACAGATTCTTTAGAACTGCTATATATGTTTACTGTACCATCTTCATCTATTTCTATTTCGGCTCCAGTATTTTCAGATAGCTCCCGTATATTCTTTCCTCCAGGTCCTATGATTTCTCCTATCTTGTCTGTAGGAACCTTTATTTGTACAACTCTAGGAGCAAATTGTGACATCTCTTTTCTAGGTTCTGCAATTGCTTCTTTCATTTTCTCAAGAATAGTTAAGCGTGCATCTTTTGACTGTTTGAAAGTCTGTTTTACTACATCCATAGTTAGACCACTAGTTTTAGTGTCCATTTGAACCGCTGTAATTCCATTGTTTGTTCCAGTAATTTTGAAATCCATATCTCCATAGAAATCTTCAACATCTCTCATATCTGTCAAAACTTTGAATTCACCATTATCACCAGTAACTAGTCCACAGGCTATTCCTGCTACAGAATTCCTTAACGGAACTCCTGCTGCCATTAATGACATACTTGAGCCACACGCTGAAGCCATTGAACTAGAACCATTTTCACCCTGTATTTCACTCATAACTAACATTGTATATGGGAATTCTTCTTCTGATGGGATAACTGGCCACAAAGCTTTCTCTGCAAGCATTCCATGCCCAATTGCCCTTCTGCTAGGAGTCAATTTAACTCTATCAGCCTCTCCATACGCAAATGGTAAATCATTGTAAAAATGCATGTATCTCTGCTCTCTTTCTCCTTCCATATCATCTACAAATTTCACATCCTTCAAACTTCCTAAGGTAGTTACCGTCAATGCCTGTGTAACTCCACGAGTAAATAGGGCGGACCCATGTACCCTTGGGAGCAAATCAACTTCAGCATCCATCTCCCTGATTTCTGTAATTTGTCTACCATCTACCCTGATTTCCTTTTCAAGAACCAATTTTCTCATAGCCTTTTTTTGAAGGTTATCATAGGCCTCATCTATTGC
>DAOOVU010000044.1:0-2003 GCA_035370505.1 Candidatus Dojkabacteria bacterium
TTCCCTTTATATGCATTTAACTGTGTTCCAAAATCTGTATCAGTAGTAAGATGTTCTATATATTCGATATTGTTCTTCTTGAAGAAATTAATCATCTCTAAGCACATAGGGCCAGTATTGTTATGGAATACGACTACCTCCTTATCAGTTATACTAGTTGTAATATTAGATTCACCCTCATTTAAATCTTCTACCTTACATGGATTAGTAACATTTGGTTCCTCTTCATATGGTATTGCAGGTCTAATCTTCTCTGGAGTATATGGAGCGTTCTTGTTTACTGGAATTTGCCACATAGGCATAACTTTGTCTACACTTCCCAGAGTATCTAAATCTACCCAATCAACTTCGTAGTTATCCCAGAATCTGTGCCACATATTATTCCATCTCTCTTTTAGCCCACCAATATATGTATGAGATACCGCCATGAACTTCTCATTTAGGATTGCTCTTTTGTATTGAGACTCCATATCCTCTGGAGAGCCATTTCTTTCATAGAAACTGTAATCGCAAAAACTTCCATATTTAAATTCAGGTACATCAATATTTGATACAGATATTATTTTTACATTGTATTCCTCTGGTTTGTATATTGTTGTTGCTAGTTCTGTAGTTCCTCTTGCAGTTATGTATTCAATTCCTAAAGCTTCAGCTACTTTTACTGTATTCTCATCAGATGCCATATATCTAGAACTAATAACTCGTGGAGTTACACCAAGATATGTTTGTGCATTTTCAATCATGTTTGAAATAATTTCATATTGCTCATCATATGGCATTCCCCAGAATGGTTCGAAATCATATGATGGAGCCAGCTCTACAACACCTGTCTTTAATATCTCTTTGAGAACCTCTGCATGTTTCTCTATGAAGTTACCATTGACCATTAGTAATCCTTTTATATTTCTTTTCTTCATATCATTTATCATGTTCACTAGACCATCAGTATTTTGAAACTCTATGAGTAGCATCATAGCTTTTGGAGTAGGAGTTTCTTCTTCAGTTTCAGAGGTGTTTTTACAGAAATATTTGTTAACAACGAAGTATTCTCCTACAATTAAGAGTAGTATTCCAAGTATGATTATTGGAATAATTAGAGATTTTTTGTTCATAACTAATTATTAAAAATTTAATTTCTTAATATACTAAAAAGATTCTTAACAATATCTCTTTTAGATCCTTCTAGATGATATATTACATGTTGACCATTTTTTGTACTTGAAATGTATCCCATGTCTTGGAGTGTTTTAAGATGATGAGATATGAGGTTGTGTTTCAAATCAAGCTGTTTAACCATTTGGCATACACAGGTATCTTTTCGATAAAGGAGTAGGAGAATTTTTATGCGGTTTAATACTAAGAGCTTCTGTATTTCCTCTATTTTTTCTTCTTTAATATCTTTCATATATTTCAATATACATTGAAATATATCACAGAAAAATATCTCTAGTCAAGATTGCAACACTATGGCTGTACTCTCCTGATTGAGATTGCATATCCATATGTTAGAGCTTCTGTAATTTTCTCCATAACGGAGGTTAAGTCTCTTTGATATTGGCTCTGGGAGATGCCCATCATTTTTGCAGCTTTCTCTTGATCTATGTGCTCTATATATCTTAAACGAAGGGTTTCTAATTCTTCATCCGTTATATTTACTTCTTGTAATTCTCGAAGAGGTATTCCTCTTGGTTTAAAATATGTATCTCTAAACTGGAACCCTAGTCTTCTTCTACCCCTTGGTCTCATATGTGGTTATATTTAATTTTATGAACAGAAAGTCCCTTTTAATGGAGTACCACATTTAGGACATACTTTCTTTGTACATGGTATTCCTCTTGTATGTGGTTCTGTATATCCACATTTAGGACATGTACAATCTTTTGATCCTCCAAGTCTTTTTCCTCTTAATCTTGGAAGAAATCCTAATTTTCTCCCTGTCATTGGGCCTTGTCCTAATGGACCTGTGTTATCTAAGTTAGGCATAAGTATTGTTTAATAATTTA
>DAOOVU010000045.1:0-1898 GCA_035370505.1 Candidatus Dojkabacteria bacterium
CTTTATTGCTTTCACTTATATACTTAAAATAACCTAAACATGTCCATGTATCATACCCATATAACCTAACATGAATCTCATTAATATTTTCAGGAACTGGATTTCCTTCTGCATAAGTATTTCCCAATGATCCTCCTTGTATAATTGGAATCCCATCACTATTAAAACCAAATTTTCTTACATTGGAAGAATCATACATTTTAACATCTTCTAGTTTAGCATTACTTAGAGTTCTATCATATACATCCATAACATAATTAATATCGCTTCTTGCCATATTTTTACTATTTGCTGTATGTGATGTTTTAATAACAGTATTAAGCATACTTGCAACAAAAAGCATAACCATTGATAGTATAACTATACTAAATAGTGTTTCTACTAAGCTAAATCCTTCATATGTTTTTCTATACTTTTTCATCTTGCAATAACAGCTAAATATCTATAATCTTTAATATCTTTATTTGTAGTATTTAAACCCTTCATATTAGCAACACCTGTAATTATTTCAACTACAGCTCTTCTGTCAGTTATTTCTTTAACATTTATTATTCTAAAATACTGTGTCTTCTCATCCTCATCGAAAGACCCATCTCCATTTTTATCTTCATATATTCTTGTATAATCCTGTCTGTCACCTTCTCCATTATTGTTACTTTCAGATGGACAATCGAACAAACCATCAAATGCTGCCCCATCACTACGTATACCATAACAATTATTTTGATTAATATCCTCAAACGCTTTGTCCTCTCCTTCCTTACTCATATCCTCTATTGCGATTCTTTGTAAATCAACAGCTGTTGATACTGCATGTTTAGCAAGTGCATCTTCAATATCTAATAGTGCCAATTCTCTAAGTGTATTTGATGCTATTTGCATTAATACTATTCCTACAATACCAACTATCATCATAGCAATAAGTGCCTCCGCAAACCCAAGTCCATTATACTTTTTGTTTAAATCTTTATTCATTTATATTTTTAATCCCTATATGATTTTATCTCATCATCTATTCCATATCTTTCATATGTATTTCCTCCAAAAGTAAAACAGCTTAAATTCTCTCCACATTCTGATGGAATCTCTTTTTTATCTTTAGATCCATACACATGATGTATGATTTCTCCTGATAATGGATATACACTTATCATATCAAATGTATCACTGTTGCTTTTTCTTCTAAGAATAATATCCAGAGGTACAAAGTCATCAGCCTTAAATGTCCCATCTTCATTATAATTTAAGACCTCCCCATTCCTAGCATAGATTATTGCTTTTCCAGTAAGAGATTCAAAAAATACAAAACTAGGAGGATTACCTTCTCCTTCTAAATCAAGAAGAACAACCTGACCATCAAATCTATTAAGAAGTGAAAGATCCTCTCCAAATACAGCTGAAAGGTTTGTTGTATTTTCTAAGCATCCATCTAAATATCCACTACTACCACAAGATGCTGGAATACTCCCATTTTTATATGTCCCTAAAGTACCACACAAATTCGCATTTATCATATCCCCTACATCTGATCCAGAATACAGATTAGGAAGTTTAGCCCTTGTAAGATCATAAGATGTTCCCTCCAGAATAAGAGTATCTCCAAAGTTTTTAATAGGAGAACACCATTTATACATTCTATAATTTTCATTTCTCCCATTACTTGAATCCGCATTTCTAAAATCTATGCCAAATCCATATACCCATGTTTCTTCATTCTCTTTTCCCATATTCATCGCTTTAAGCCTTGCTGATTCTATATCCTGTTTTACTAATTCTGCATTTTCATTTGCAGTAAATGTTTCATTTATTGAATTAAAGCCACTAATTCCAACAGCTGATAAGGTTATAACTATAGACAAAACTATTAACATCTCCATTAAAGTAAATCCTTGAAGTTT
>DAOOVU010000046.1:0-1800 GCA_035370505.1 Candidatus Dojkabacteria bacterium
CCAGGATTGAGAATCCTGCGTCCTAACCGTTAGACGATAGCGGCATATATACGGACAACATTTTAGCATAGAAAGGATGTTTTTCACACTGCTACTACAGGACTCTATTTATTTGACTTCGTTGTCATAGCAATATATTATCAGTTGCATTTAATTTAATAGGTTTGGGAAAATGGAAAGAAGTAATGTGTACCAGACCACTAAGGCAGGTTTGGAAAAACTCAAGAAAGAGCTGAAATACAGGGAAGATATCCTAAGATATGAAATAGCCAACACTCTTAATGAAATGAGAAATCAAGGAGATTTAAGCGAAAATGATGGATACTCAATGGCAATAGATAAACAAATGGCAAATGAGCAAAGAATTATTGAACTGAAAGAGAAAATCAAGAATGCAAAAGTAGTTAATGACAAAAATAAAAGAGAAGTTGGCATTGGAGATATTGTCTCCCTACAAAAAGATTCTCAAGTACTTAAATACGAGATAGCCACAGAAGAAGAGGTAGATCCTTTGAAAGGCAAAATATCGTATCTTTCACCTATTGGAAAAGCCTTAATGAACAGAAAGATAGGAGAGGAAGTCCAGATAACTACCCCAGGGGGTATAGTTGTATATAAAATAAAATCAATAGAATAACTAATTAGGGATGTATTAATGTTCCATCAGAAAGTATGTTCTCTAAGTCCTTTTCACTCGATGCTAGGTTATTTCCCCCACATATCAAAAAACTAATTCTCTTTTTGTTGCAAAATAAAGAACATTCTCTATCAACTGGAATACTGCTATTTGGCTCATGCATAGCATCTTTAGATATATCAAATAAAGAAAAATACCCATTCCAAGATATATCCTTAATAACTTTGGCATTTTCATTTATATCAGGATCAACATCGTACAAGTAGTCAACATTAGAAATTTTATATACCCTGTCAACCTCCATAATATCTGCAAATACTGCAGAATCCATATCAGTACTCCATCCTATTTTTAATCCTCCACTCACAACAGAAAAGCTATTGTTTTCTACTAGGTATTCATATGCATCTCCCAATTTTTTAGGAACAAAAATATTAGAATCACCTATGTATGCTCTCACTAATTCTGCACTTGTCTGAGTTATAGACATCGAAATATTATGCAAATCATTCTCTGCAGAAATTTCAGAGGAAATTCTTCTTTGCAATTCCCTTGAAAAATACCCACCACCAACTACTATAACTCTCTGCAAATATTCCTCTGAAGTTCGATAATACCAGTCTTTTACTTTCTTCAAAAGACCGAAATTAACATTTAAATCTTTATTATACAAAACTGATCCACCAATTTTTAAAACAATCTTTCTCTTCAACATAATCAAACAAACAAAATTAACACCAATGCTAAAAGGACATAAACAAGAGGATATAGATAGTCAGATAGTTTCGTTTTTCCAGCAAATCGTAAATTCCAAAATGATGCTATTAAGTAAAATGTTAAAGCTCCTACTGCAGGAATCACAAAGACATTTGAATTCCAAGTAGCGTATGTTGAGGCACACACTAAGAATGAGCTTACAATTGCTACTAAGGTCTCTACTAAACCAAGTCTATTATGTATCCTCAATATTGAAATGAGGAATAAGAATGATGTTATAAAACTTAACAGGAGAAATTCACCTAAACTAAAACCAATTCGTAGGTATGAATTTAGCAGTAAGTATAATGCTGTTATACATATGAAATCATATATTGTTCTAGTTGCCAAGGCTATTGAATAATGTTTTTGCAATGAATTCTTCATATTTATACAAGCCACTAGTA